>WBXI01000020.1 GCA_008933025.1 Verrucomicrobiota bacterium | reverse complement strand
GTGCAGGCGACGCACGAGAGCAAGCTTCCCTATTTCGGCGCGATCGGGGGCCGCCGGGTGGCACAGCATCCGGGACTCTACGAGGTCACCGAAGTGCTCGAGAAACCGACCCCGACCGAGGCGGAGCAGCGGCTCCTCGTGCCGGGGTTGCGCGCGGGCCATTACCTGTGCTTTTTCGGCATGCACGTGCTGACCCCCCTCGTGATGGACCTGCTCGGCACGTTGGTGCGGGAAGCGGGATCCCGCGGCGGGGTCCACCTTTCGACGGTCCTGGCACAGCTGGCCCGGCGCGAAAGTTACCTCGCCTTCCAGGCCGAGGGCCGCCGGTACGACATCGGCGGTCGCTACGGCTTGCTGATGGCCCAATTCGCGCTCGGCCTCGCCGGCGAGGAACGCGACGAGGTCATGGCGGCGATGATCGAGGTGTTGGCCCAACGGAAAGCCTGATCCCATGGACGCCACCGAAGCCCTCCGCAACGGCGGCCCCGCCGCGGCCGAACCGTCCGTCCTCGACCTCATCCTTTCCGCCGATCCCGCCGTCCGGAACCGGTCGCTCGACGCCGTTCTCGAACCGATGTCCGTCGGCGAATTGCTGGCCACGGCGGCCTCGCTCGAGGATTTCCGGCGGGGTGCGGACAATCTTTTCGAGCGGGTCCGGGCCTTGTTGTTCCTGCATGCGCTGCACCGGTTCCACCTGCCGAACCGATTGGCCGCCGCCGCGGGGGGCGCGCGGGCCAGCCTGATCCCGTTCCGCGGATTCGAACAGTTGCTGCACCGCCGTTTCGAGGAAGCCATCGGGGTGTTCCTCGCCGCGCAGGCCGTGGACGGGCCCAGCGACGGCGTGTCGTCGGCTTTGGCGGCGGCGTACCACCGGCTGGCCTTCCAGACCCTGGCCGACCAGGTCCGCCGCAGCGTGCGCACGGTGCGCGGCAACCAGTGGATGTTCCGTCTCGGGCATCCCGCCGACCAGCCCCTGCGCGTGCGGCCGGAGTTGCTCGCGAAATCCCCGGACGGCACCTACCCCATCCTCCGCGAGCTGACTCCGGTGCGCATGGACCTCACGCATTCCGCGTGGTCCGACATTTTTTTCCTCGGGATGGATTACCCGGAAGGGGCGCGGGTGCTGAACATCTCGGTCGACCTCGCCGTGCATGGCCGCGACGCCGGGCCGCGGCCGCCGGTGAGCGCCTGGCTGCGCGTGCTCGACGAGCCCGTGCTCCGCCTGACCTCCGTCGACCTCAACACCACCGCGGACATCGCCTCGCTCGGTGAGGTGTTCGATTTCGCCAAGGATTACCTCGGCCTCCTGAAGGCGGCGGTGATCGCCTCGGGCATCGTGCCCCCGGGCATCGAGGGATCCGGCCAGTCGCTTTCGGCACTGCTGGAACGTCTGGTGGGCCCGGGCCGCGGCCTGGAGATCGTGTCGTGCGTGAACGACATCCCCAAGGGCTCGCGCCTCGCGGTGAGCACCAACCTGCTGGGCTCGCTGATCGCGGCCTGCATGCGGGCGACGGGCCAGGCGTCCTCGCTGACGGGGCCGCTGCAGGAACCGGAACGTCGACTGGTGCTGGCGCGCGCGCTCCTCGGCGAATGGGTCGGCGGTTCCGGCGGCGGCTGGCAGGACTCCGGCGGCGTCTGGCCGGGCATCAAGCTCATCACCGGCGTGGCGGCGGGCCCGGACGATCCGGAACACGGGATCGCGCGGGGGCGGCTGATGCCGGTGCACCACGTCTATTCGCGGGAGGAGATCCCGGCGTCGGCGCGGCGGGCGTTGCAGGATTCGCTGGTGGTGGTGCACGGCGGGATGGCGCAGAACGTGGGGCCCATCCTGGAAATGGTGACCGAGAAATACCTGCTCCGTTCCGCGCGGGAATGGTCGGGACGCCAGGACGCCCTCGGCGTGCTCGACGAGGTCGTCGACGCCCTGCGGCGGGGCGACATCCGCGCGCTGGGCGCGGCGACGACGCGGAATTTCCGCGGCCCGATCCAGACCATCATCCCCTGGGCCTCGACCGACTTCACCGAACGGCTGATCGCGCGGGCGACCGCGGCGTTCGGCCCCGATTTCTGGGGATTCTGGATGCTCGGCGGGATGTCCGGCGGCGGCATGGGATTCATCTTCGCGCCGGGGCGGAAGCTCGAGGCGCAGGAGCGGATGCTGGGGATCATGCTGGAGACCAAGCGCGAGCTCCAACACGCGTTGCCCTTCGCGATGGATCCCGTGGTGTTCGACTATTCCATCAACGAGAACGGCACGTGCGCCGACCTGCTGTCGGGCGAGGCGGCGCTGATGCCGTCGAACTACTATGCGCTGACCATTCCCGGGCTGCTGCGGCGGGAACGCCACGCGCTGCCGGAGACGCGGCGCACCGAGCTCGACAAGTTCGGGGCGGCGGCGCGCACCCGGCCGGAACTGCGCGGCATGGTGCAGACCCTTTTCGACGCGTTGCTCCCGCGCGCGGTCGGCGGCCGGGCGGACGGCGCGACGCTCGAGGCATTGCTGGCCGAGAACGGCTTCGACCGTGCCCAACACGAGCGGATCCGCGCGGATCTTCGCGACGGCCGGATCGGGCTCGCGCAGAACCGGCTGCGGGCCGACCGAAGCATCGAGGACGTGTCGGCCTCCGATGTGTCCTTCGCCGGCACGGGCGACGAGGCGGCTTTCCGCGCCCGCGGCGAGGCCGCGCTGCGGTCGGGGGCGGTGGCGGTGGTGACGCTCGCCGCCGGGGCGGGTTCGCGCTGGACCCAGGGCGCGGGCATCTGCAAGGCGCTCCATCCCTTCGCGAAGCTGGCCGGGCGCCACCGCACCTTCATCGAGACCCATCTGGCGAAGTCGCGCCGGTTGGGCCGGGCCTTCTCCAACCCGATTCCCCACCTCTTCACCACCAGCTACGCCACCCACCAACCGACGCACGATTACCTCGAGCGGGTCGGGCGCCATGGCTACCCGGGGTTCGTCGGCCTGTCGCCGGGCCGGAGCGTCGGGCTGCGGATGGTGCCGATGATCCGGGACCTGCGCTTCCAGTGGGAGGAGATGCCCCAGCAACTGCTGGACGTGCAGCAGCAGAAGGTCCGGGAATCGGTCCGCGCCGCCTTGATGAATTGGGCGCGCGGCGTGGGCGAGGCTCGGGACTACACCGACAACGTTCCCCTCCAGTGCCTGCATCCGGTCGGCCATTTCTTCGAGGTTCCCAACCTGCTTCGCAACGGCGTGCTGGCCCGGTTGCTCCGCGAGCGGCCATCCCTGAAGACCCTCCTGCTCCACAACATCGACACCCTTGGCGCCGATCCCGACCCGGCGTTGCTGGGGCGGCACCTGGCTTCCGGCGCCTGCCTGACCTTCGAGGTCATCACGCGCCGCCTCGAGGACCGCGGCGGCGGTTTGGCGCGGGTCGACGGACGCGTCCGCTTGGTCGAGGGCCTCGCGATGCCGCGGGAAGAGGACGAGTTCCGGTTGAGTTACTACAACTCGATGACGACATGGATCGACATCGATCTGTTCCTCGCGTCGATGGGACTGACCCGGGCGGACGTGGAGGCGGGGGCGGCGGGGGACAAGGAGCGGATCGCGGGCGCGGTGCGCGATCTGGCCGCGCGGTTGCCGACCTACGTGACCCTCAAGGAAGTGAAGAAGCGGTGGGGGCACGGGCAGGAAGACATCTTTCCGGTCGCCCAGTTCGAGAAGCTGTGGAGCGACCTCACCGCATTGCCCGAGATCGACAGCCGGTTCGTGGTGGTACCGCGGTCGCGGGGGCAACAGATGAAGGACCAGGCGCAGTTGGATGGCTGGCTGCGCGACGGATCGGCCCGGCACGTCGAGTCCCTTTGCGCGTGGGAGTGAGGCGCGGTCACCCCCGCGCCAGCCGGTACCAGAACATCAGCAACGGCACGCTCCACAGCAGCCCCGCCGCCACCAGCGCGGCCGCGAGGTCGTCGACCACCACCCCGACGCCGCCCGGCAGGCGCTGGAGACGCCGGATCGGCCACGGCTTCCAGACGTCGAACACGCGGAACAGGACGAAGGCCCCGGCCATGAACGGCCACCAAAGCCGCGCGTCGCTCCAACCCGGCATCTGCCCGGTCCCGACAGCCCAGTGGACCGCATACCCGCCGAAAGCGATGGGCATGGCGACGATTTCGTCGAGGACCACGGAAGAGGGATCGTGGCGCCCGAGGATGCGTTCCGCCGCGGTGCACACCACGATGGCGACGGGGATGGAGAGGACGATGCCGGCGACGTAGATCCACGGGCGGGGAAAGGCGAGCAGGAGCAGGGTCCAGATCACCCCGGCCAACGAGCCCCACGTGCCCGGGGCGGGCCGGAGCCGTCCGGAGCCGCATCCCTCGGCGAACCACAGCAGGGCACGGTCGCGCGGGTTGGTTGGGGTGGGTGCGGGGGAAGCGTTCACGTGTCGCTGAGGTAGACCTCGCGGTTGCGCCAGAGATAGATCCCGCCGCTCAGGAGGGTCAGGATGACGGACGCCCATTTCGAGAGGCCCACGAACCACCAGATCCACGGGTGCGCGCTGCCGGCGATGCCCCAGCCGAAGAGCCACTTTCCGGGCAGTCCCCATTGTTCGTAACTGAGCAGCACCAGGATCGAGATGATCGTGGTCATCTGCGAGATCGTCTTGTGCTTCCCGAAGCCCTCCGCGGCGAGGACGACGTTGCGGGAAACGGCCAGCAGACGGAGCCCGGTGATCGCGAGTTCGCGGGCGACGATCACGACGACCATCCAAGCCTCCATCTGGCCCAGTTCGACGAAGGCGATGAAAGCCGAGCAGGTGAGGATCTTGTCCGCCAACGGGTCCATGAGGATCCCGAAGTTGGTGATCAGCCCGCGTTGGCGGGCGATGCGGCCGTCGAGGGCGTCGGTGATGGCCGCGGCGGAGAAGAGCACGAGCGCGACGCTTTCGTTGCCGGAAAATCCCGCGAAGATCGCGGCCAGGAAAAGGCCGGTGAGGACGAAGCGCGAGACGGTGAGTTTGTTGGGAAGGTTCACGCGCCGGATCCGGTCAGTGGGACGAAGGGCGGGCGGGACTGGCGTTGGCCGGGGGAGTCTCGGCGGCGACGGGCCCCGCCTTGCGGTTGAAGGCGAGGCCGCCGGCGACGATCCCGGCGACGGCCACGGCGAGGCCGATGCGGAGGAAGACGCGCGACTCGGTGAGAAGGGTGAGGGAACAGAGGACGATGGCGACCTGCAGGAGGATCTCGGCATGGTCGAACCCGTCGTTCCGGGCGCTGGCGATGCGGGCATCGAGGCCGAGCTGCCGCGCCTCCGCCTGGATGTGTTCACCCTCCTTGCGGTACTCGTCGTTCTTCTTGCGGAGATCGGACGCGAGGTGGCGGAGGGCGTCGCCCTGGGCGGGCGTGGGGTTTCCGGCGAGCTCGATGTCGATGCGGCGGAGCTCGATGTCGTTGAGATATTCGCGCTGGCGCTTCGCCTGGTACCACGAGAAAGCGTTCGAGGCCTTGACCTCGTCCACGATCATTTCGTTGGCGGCGTCGTGTCCGAGCGCGCCGACGACGGCCAGGAGCACCGCGATGATCGCGATGAGGATCCCGACCCGTTTCTCGCCGGGTTTGCCCTCCCCGTGGGGAATTTCGATTTCGGCCATGAGCGGATGACTTGCTGTTCCGGCGAATCTACGGAGAGGGCGGCGAAAGGGGAAGGATGGCGTGGGTACCATTGGGCGCGTCCGGCCCTCGGGGAGTCCAAGGGCGTGCGTTTGGGCGGATCCGACGGGATCCCTTCCCACTTTTCGGCGGTGGTTTAGGGTGGGGCCATGCGTTCCACGTTGCTGTCGCGCCGTCGTTTTGCCGCCGGTCTGGCCGCCGCCGCGGCGATGGGCCCGGCGGGTCTTGCCGCGCGCGGCCAGCCGGAGTTCATCGCCGACGCCGATGCCATCCGCGAGGACCTTCGCAAGCGCGTGCTGCCCTATTGGCACGACACCGCCGTGGACTGGGAGGGTGGTGGCTATGCGTTGGCCGACGACGCGGTCGCCGGGCGATCGAAGCCGCTGGAAAAGCAGTTGGTGACCCAGGCGGGCATGGTCTGGACCTTCTCCCTCGCCTACCGGAAGGGATTTTCCGACACGATGCGCGACTACCGCAGGGCGGCACGGCACGGCGTCGAATTCCTGAGGACCCGCATGCGCGATCCGGAGCATGGCGGGTACTACTTCGCGGTCAGCCCTGACGGCACCAAGGCATCGAACCCCCGGAAGCTCCTCTACGGCCAGGCCTTCGTGATCCTCGGACTGGTGGAGTACTACCGGGCGACGCGGGACCGCTCGGTGTTGAAAGACGCGGTGGCGCTGTTCCGGTTGATCCAGGAAAAGGCACACGACGGGCGGAATCGCGGATGGTTCGAGCACTTCGAACGCAACTGGACGCCCCTGAAGCCCAGGGATCCGAACGCGGTCGTCGAAGTCGCGGGATTCAAGAGCGGAAACACCCATCTGCACCTGATGGAGGCGTTCACGGAACTGTATATGGAAACCCACGACGGCCCGGTGCGGACCGCCTTGCTGGAGGCCGTCGACCTGAACCGGACGCATTTCCATCCCGAGGATCCCTCGAAGTCGGCGTTTCATTTCCATCCGGACTGGAAGCCGGTGGACGATCCACGCAGCGCGGGGCTGAGCTATGGCCACAACGTGGAATTCGCGTGGCTGATGGTGCGGGCTCTGGAAACGCTGGGCATGCGATCGGCGTGGCCGCACTTCCACGCGCATCTGGGGCACGCGCTGCGGTACGGCACCGACCGCGAGCGTGGGGGCGTGTACCACCTCGGGTCGGGCAACGCCCCGGCGACGGACACCGACAAGGTCTGGTGGGTGCAGGCGGAGATGATGGCGGCCTTGGTGGACGGCCTGCGCAACCGCCCCGACGACGAGGAGTACGCCAGGGCTTTGAGGTTACTGCTGGATTTCGTGGCGAAATACCAGACCGACCCCAAGACCGGAATCTGGCTGGATACGGTCACGGCGGACGGAAAGCCCAAGTCCACGGGATTGGCCCACTCGTGGAAGGCCAACTACCACGACGTCCGCGCTTTGGTGCGATTTGCGGACGCGATGGGTTGACCTGCATTCCGGCGGCGCAAGGGACTTCCAGAGGAAGAAATCAAGGGCGTGCTGTTCCATTGCCTCTGGAAAAAACCGGGGAAAGGTTTCAGTGGAATCATCGCCGACCCTTTGGTAACGGGTTGATCGTCCCAGTGGGATGATCGCCGCCAACGCGGCCACGACCTTGGTCTCGTTCCCCCCGGGCCCCGCAATGGGCCCGTTCGAGCCGAGGGCGGGCCGTCTGGAAGCGATCCCGCCACGGGAATGCCATTTCGGATCATCCCCATTCCCGCCCGGCGCGGGAAGATCCGCTTGGAGTTCCCCGTTGGCGGCAACCGCAACACAACCGGAAGCGTCCCCGTTGGGGGCTGCCGGTGGACAGAAAACAAAAATGGAATCCTCGCTTCTCAAGCGTGGTGGCGCGCTCCTTGCCGCCGCCCTCTGCCTCCACGGAAACCTCACCCTCCAAGCCGGTCCCGAAAGCAGCCCGTTTCGCGGCCGCACGGAAGTCCCCGAATTGGTCCTTGGCTCGGTGACCGGCGGTCGGGACGCAATCCGTGCCCTCGGCGCCCACCTGCCCGAGGTCGCGGGCCGCCATGGGATGAGTGCATCCCAAATGGCCCTTCGGCTCTCGGGTGATCCGGCCCTGCGCGTCGATCGCACGGGTCGTCTGGTCTACGGCTGTCCTGGGACCATGGCGGCCGCGACGGTGACGCTCGGAGGCGCGACCTCCGGGGTCGCGCCCGCGCCGTTGGCCGACACCTTCCGGCTCCACAGCCGACCCGGCGCCACCTTGGTCATCTATCTCGATTTCGACGGCAACACGACCACCGGGACGCCCTGGAACTCGAACTTCACCGCGGGAGCGCCGATCGTGACGCCCCCGTTCGACATCGACGGCAACCCGGCGGCCTTCGCCGACACCGAACTCCAGCGCATCCAGTTGATCTGGCAACGCGTGGCCGAGGATTACGCCGCGTTCAACGTCGACGTGACGACCGAGGATCCGGGCGTCGAAGGCCTCCGGAAAACGGCGGCCACCGACACCGCCTATGGCGTGCGGGTCTGCATCGGCGGCACCAGCTACGACTGGTACGGCGCGGGCGCGGGCGGCGTGTCGTACGTGGGATGTTTCGACTGGAGTTCCGACACGCCCAATTTCGTGTTCCCGGCGCAACTCGGGAACGGCAACGAGAAGTACACGGCCGAGGCGATCTCCCACGAGGTGGGGCACGCCCTGTCGTTGGTCCACGACGGACAGTCGCCCTCCACCGCGTATTACTCCGGACAGGGAACGTCTCCGATGACCTGGGCGCCGATCATGGGCGTCGGCTACTACGCGAACATCACGCAGTTCAGCAAGGGTGAGTACAGCAACGCCAACAATACCCAGGACGACCTCGCCTTGATCGCGTCGTACGTCGGCTACCGGGCCGACGATCACGGCGACACGATGGCCACCGCAACCTACGTGCCCGTGGGATCCCAGTTCTCGGTGTCGGGAATCATCTCGGGGCAAAACGACGTCGACGTGATCGCGTTCGCGACCGGGGCCGGATCGATCGCCCTGAACCTGACCAGTGGCACGGAGGACGTGAACCTGGACCTCGCGGCCGAACTGCGGGACTCGAACGGAACACTCGTCGCGACCAGCAACCCTGCGACCTCCCTTGGCGCCTCGTTCAACCTGTCCGTGCCCGCGGGCACTTATTTCGTGTTTGTCCGCGGTGCCGGGTACCTCGATCCGCTGACCACCGGATACTCCGCCTACGGATCGATCGGAAGTTTCCAGATCACCGGGTTGGTTCCGAGCCCGACGGGCAACGTGGCGCCGGTCGCCGCACCGGCGGCCAGCCCGACCTCGGGTATCGCCCCGCTCACGGCCACCTTCGATGGATCGGCATCGTTCGACCCGGATGGGGCCGTCGCCTCCTACGCGTGGAGCTTCAGCGATGGGACCACGGCGTCCGGCGTCTCGGTCACCAAGGTGATCACGACGGCCGGGACTTATACCGGGACGCTGACGGTGACGGACAATGGCGGGCTGGCGGCGAGCGCGTCGGTCTCGGTCTCGGTCGCCGCCGCCAATGTCCCGCCCAGTGCCGCTTTCAACGCCAGCCCGAGTTCCGGCACCGGGCCCCTCGCCGTGGCCTTCAATGCCGCGGGGTCGTCGGATCCCGATGGATCCATCGTCTCGTATGCCTGGACGTTCGGCGACGGCACCACGGGCACCGGGGTTGCCCCCTCCCACACCTACACGAGCGTCGGTGTCTACACGGCGACGCTAACCGTCACCGACAATTCGGGGGCCAAGGCCTCTGCGAGCTTGCCGATCTCCGTCCTCCAGGACCCGACCAAGGTCATCCGCGTGCAGTCTCTCGCCTTGGCCGTCGTTTCGGGCCGCGGCCGGGCGACCGTCAAGGTCACCAACTTGTCCGGCAGTCCCGTCTCCGGGGTCGCCGTGTCGGGCAAGTGGGGCGGAATCCCCAGCGCGAACGCTTCCGGGACCACGGACTCGACGGGCACCGCGACGATCGCTTCGTCGCCGTTGAACAACAAGAAGGGCACCTTGACCTTCACCGTGACGGGTCTGGGCAAGAGCGGCTTCACCTACGATCCGACCAAGAATCTGGTGGGCAGCGTGTCGATCCAGGCTGCCGCGACGGTTGGCGGCAAATAGGCGTTGTCGTTCGGTGGCCGAGGGCGGCGTGGGCATGGGCCCCGCCGCCCTTTTGTTTGCGGACATCCCCGCCGGCCTTGGGCCGCTGCCGTCTCGTTGTCGTCGTCCGAAAGATTCCCCGCCCGCCTTCCACCGCCGGGAATGCCCCGGCGGAGCTTCCTTCTTTCGCGCGGGGTACCCCCGGCACTACGGTCCCCACGTCCCATGGTTTTCCTTTCGTTCCGCGGCATCACCAAGCGCTTCCCCGGCGTTTTGGCCTTGGACGACGTCGGCTTCGACGTGGACCGCGGCAGTTGCCATGCCCTGATGGGTGAAAACGGTGCCGGCAAGAGCACGCTCGGGAAAATCCTCGCCGGCGTGTACACGGCCGACGGGGGCGAGATCCGGTTGGAGGGCCAAGCAATCGTTGCCGCGGATCCCTTGGCGGCCCGTCGGCATGGCATTGCCATGGTCCACCAGGAGCTCGCCTTCTGCCCGAACCTCTCCATCGCCGAAAACCTTTGCCTGGGCGCACTGCCGAACCGCGCCGGGTGGGTCGATCGCGGCCGCATGCGCGAGTTCGCCCGCGGATGCCTCCGGCAAATCGGCGCGCAATTCGACGTCGACCAACCGATCGGCGGACTCTCCACCGGGCAGGAGCAGATCGTCCAGATCGCCGCTGCCATCGGGACCGGCGCCCGGATCGTGGTCATGGACGAACCGACCAGCTCGCTCTCCGCGGCGGAAAGCGAGCACTTGTTCGGTTTGCTCGCCGACCTGCGTGCCCGCGGTATCACCCTGCTCTACGTCTCGCATCGCATGGAGGAAATCTTCCGGCTTTGCGACACCATCACGGTGCTTCGGGACGGTCACCACGTCTCCACTCTCCCGACCGGCCAAACCGATCCCGAGCGGGTCATCCACGCGATGATCGGCCGCGACATCGAGGCCCACGATCCACGGCACTTGAGCCGCGAACCCGGCGAGGAAGTGCTGCGGGTCGAGAACCTCTCTTCTCCCGGAAAGTTCGAGAACGTCTCGTTTTCCCTGCGCCGCGGCGAGGTCCTGGGTCTGGCCGGCCTGGTGGGCGCCGGACGCAGCGAGGTCGCCCAGGCCGTTTTCGGGCTCGATCCACTGGCCACGGGCTCGGTCGAGGTCCATGGCCGGCCATTGCCATTGGGCGATGTCCAGGCCGCGCTCGCCGCCGGCATCGGGTTGCTTCCCGAGGACCGGAAACGACTCGGGTTGGTCCTCGCGATGAACTGCCGCGAGAACACCTCGCTGGCGGTCTTGCCCCGGATCAGTCGGGCCGGGGTTGTCGATCGCCGTGCCGAGCGGGTCTTGGCCACCGAATACCGCGACCGGCTTCGGGTGAAGACACCCGGGATCGAGGCCGGCGTCGCCGGGCTGTCCGGCGGCAACCAGCAGAAGATCGCGCTCGCAAAATGGCTCGCCCGACGCTGCGACATCCTCGTGGTGGACGAGCCGACCCGCGGGGTCGATGTCGGGGCCAAGGCCGAGATCCACCGGTTGCTCGACGAGTTGGCCTGCGAGGGACTCGCGATCCTGGTGATCTCCAGCGAGCTGCCGGAGGTGATGAACCTGAGTCGCCGCATCCTGGTGTTGCGGGAGGGCAGCCCGATGGGGGAATTGGCGCGCCCGGAATTCTCGCAGGTGCGCCTGATGCGTCTCATGTCGGGCCTGAGGGCCGACGGTTGACGGCCTCCGCGGGGTGCGGCGCACCCTTTCACCCCATCCCATTTTGGGTTCACCAAAATGCGGTATTGCGCTGGCAACGGCTGTGCGTGTATTTCTCCAACACACCACGTAGCCCATCGTTCAGCATTGTCACATGCCATGAAACGTCTCCACACCAGATACCTGAAACCACAGCTCGCCTCGCTCTTGCTATTGTCGGGCGGACTCGGCCTTCACGCGAAGGACATCGTCGTCAACACGGTCAACAACGTTTCGCCGGGAGCCGGCGAAACCTCGTTGAAGGCGGCCATCGCGTCGCTGGCCGATGGCGATGTCATCAAGTTCAACATCCCCGGCGCCGGGCCCCACGTGATCGTCACCCCCTTGGGCGGCTATCCGTTGATCACCGCCAACAACGTATACATCGACGGCTATTCCCAGCCGGGCTCGAAGCCGAACAGCAACGGCATCCTGGGTGGCAACAACGCCGTGATCGACATCGTGCTCGATTCGAGCCCGGACGACACCCTGCCGAGCCCCGACGTCAACAATCCCGATTTGTTGGTGCGCCGTTCGACGCGTCTTCTTTATTCCGGGTACGGCGACAGCGAAAACGCCGTCCTCGGCGTCCTCGAAGGCGACGGATTCCGGGTGCGCGGCCTCGCTTTCATCGGCCGGTACGTGGCTGGAAGCACCGCCGACCCCAACGTCTACGCCGTCGCGCTGGTCAAGGAAGCCAAGAACGCGAAGGTGCAGGGTTGCTGGTTCGGCCTCAAGCCGGGCGAAGCCTATACCCAGGAGAACATCAAGCCGATCACCGATGCCGTCGCGGCCTACCGGTGGCGGGATGCCAACAACCAGAACCCCGTCTACTCGAGTGGGCTTACCATCGGGACCGACGGTGACGGCTTGAACGACGTCCAGGAATTCAACGTGGTCGTCGGCACCCATGTTGCCTTCGGCATCGAGGCACCCGACCTGCGCATTTCCGGCAATTACGTCAACGTGTTCCCGGATGGTCTGACCTTCGCGGATGTCGAGGCCCTGCTGGATACCTATCTCGCGGTTCCCAACGGCGGCAACGACACGGTCGAGTTCATGGAGAACGGCCGGTCGTGTGCCAATACCATCATCGGCACCGACGGCAACGGAGTCAGCGACGGCAACGAGCGCAACATCGTCGCCCATCCCGCCTACAAGCACGACATCGAGTTCTACAGCGATGCGAGCAACGTGGTCATCGCCGGCAACTACTTCGGCGTGGGCGTGGACGGCACCACGGTCCAGCCGGCGTTGCAGGTGAAGGTTCCGGATTTGATCTCGCTTCCGGGCAGCAATGCCCAGGTGCGCGTGGGATCGAACGGCGACGGCAAGAGCGATGACATCGAGGGCAACTTGGTCTACGGCGTCCAGGGTAGTCGCTTCGTGCAGACCGGCCTGACATCTCCCATCGTTGCCCGCCGCAACCGTTTCGTGGACAATTCGTTCACGGCATTCCCGTTCGCGGACGGCGAGGACGGCCGCCTGTACGACACCTACTACGCGGGTGCCATCCTTGATCCCGTCGCCGGTGTGACGCCGACGATCTCGACGGTGGTCAACGGCATCATGACCGGCACCGTTCCCGCTCCCAATGTGGCGAAGTACGCCAAGCACGTGGTCGACGTCTATGTCATCGATCCCAAGGCGGCCGACAAGGGCCTGAATCTTCCCGGCAAGTACGCGGGATCGTTCGTCGAAGGTGGATCCGGCGATACGGATGGTGCGGACAACAAGTTCCGCGTGGATCTCCGGGGCATGAAGATCGCGCCGGGCGATTCCATCGCCATCGCCGTGACCTATACCAAGGCAACCACGGGTGGCACTCCGGGCACCAACTCGATCACCGCCCCCCTGTCTGCGGCGATCGTTGCCGACGTCCCCGTGCTCGTCCCGGGCAGCGTCGAATCCCTCGGCCTGACCCGCATCGTGTCCGACAAGCCCATCATTGTTCCCGACAACGACGCTCTCGGCAATTGGGAGCCCAACTCGGGCGTTCTGGGCAATTCGACCTTCCTGATCGAAGGCAACACCTTCGCCGATGGCACGATCGACAAGCAGCGCTTCGTGGTCGCCCTCCAGCCGGTCGACGGCAAGGCCGGCAAGACGGTCGAAGGCTTCTATGCCGACAACAAGACGCCGTTCAAGGGTCCGATCAACGCCTCGCGCCAGAACGGCAATCCCGGCCGCGTGACCGGCGACAAGCGCATCGGTGCCACCCACTACATCGTGGGTGCCGAAGCTTCCCCGCACACGCTCGCGGAGTTCGGTTCGGACAACCGTTGGAACCTGGGCTTCGACCGTCTGGTCGATGGTCGCTATGGCACCGTCCAGATCTTCAACCTCGACACCACGACGTTGACCCCGACGCCGCTGATGAAGGCGTCCGATTCCGCGAACGGTCGTCGTACCACCGGCACCCCGGCCGGCAACCAGATCTCCCGTTTCGGCGGCGAAGTGGTTGCACTCGACAACGGCAACTTCCTCTCCGTCGTCCAGGACAACTCCCGCGTGGTCGTCACCACGTCGGACGCCGTCGTGGCGACGATCTATGCCCCGGATGGCACGGTCGTGAAGGACACGTGGGTGGTCGCGGCCAGCGACATCTGGTCGAACGTCGCCGCGTACAAGGGCGGCTTTGCGATCCGTTGCAAACCGCAGGACGGCTCGGGCACCCGGGTCATCTACCTGTATGACAACGACGGGCACTTCGAGGACACCATCCCGCAGAATTCCTCCGGGTCCAGCTTCGACACCGGTCGTGGCGACGGCACGCGCATCGCGAGCCATATCAATTCGCCCTACGTGTTCTTGCTGGGCAAGGTGACCGACGCGGCGGTTGTCAGGATCGTCGCCTGGGACACCCGCGACGCGAGCCGCGTGGCCACCTTCGACGTCAGCGAACCCGCCTTCGCCGGTGGTTTCGACCGGGCCAACCTCGCGGTGGACGCATTGAACCGCGTCACGGCCTCGTGGGTATCCCAGCCCGACGGCTATGAATTGCAGCAGGTGGCTGCCCGTGTGTTGGCGCTGGACGGCGCCACCATGACGTTCTCGGCCCTGACCCCCAGCTTCTTCCCGTTCATCAACGCGGCGAAGACGGGTGACATCACCTCGGTCGGCATGACGGTCGCGATGACCACCAAGCAGATCTGCGTGGCGGCCAAGGGCCAGATCAACCTGGCGAACAAGCCGGCGCTCGGTGCGCAGGTCAACGCCAACACCGGCGGACCGCTGAAGGAGATCAACTTCTACACCGTGTTCTCGCATCCGAGTCCCGCCGAGGATCCGACGATCTCGGCACTCGCCAAGCCGACGGTCGGGGTGACCCGCAATCCCGATGGCAGCCTGAAGATCACCTTCACCGGCAGCCTGCAGGCCTCCGACACCCTCACGGGCACCTATCTGCCGGTCGCCGGCAGCAGCCCGATCACGGTCCCGACGACGGCGGCGGCCAAGTTCTATCGCACCGCGCAGTAAGCGGCATTCGAATAGAATCCAAACCAGGAGGCCGGGCCCAGTGCCCGGCCTCTTTTTTTGTCTCCGAATGGCCGGTCTCCGCGAAACCCTTCCGGTCGACGGGCCCTTTCTGCGGAGGCCTCGTTGGCTCCGGCGTTCCAAACCGCGGCCGGCCCGTCGCTCCGCCCGCACTCCTTATATATCGAGACGGGCCCGGACCCGGCGACAGCCGAAAGGGCCGTCACGCTCCGGACCGCCGCATCCGCTCCAGAAGGTTGGCGGTGATGCGTTGCACCCGTGCGTCTGGACCTTGGGGCGAGGTGTAGACCGACGGCCGCATATAACCCGGGGGCGCGCTCAAACCTTCCGCCCACCAGATCGTCGCGGCATTGAACACCACGTTGCCGCGGGGTCCCGGATAGATCGTTGCCGTGAAATGTCCGTCGTTGGGCTTGCCCGGCGCACCGAACGTCGGGCCCTCCGCAACGATCTCCAGACCCGGGATCGGTGCCGGATCACCATGCCACTCCCATCCCACCAGCCCGGGCACCGAATCCCCGCGCTTCATGCCGGTCCCCGCGAACAACCAATGGTCCGGCGCCGCGCACGTCCAATCCGCGCCGCCGGTCACCGGGCCGGTGCTGTGGGCGCCCTCCAGTTCGTTGGCGTACGGTCGCTCGTGGGGGAGCGAGTTCATGGCCACGAATTCCCGGGTGCCGCCCGGCGGTCCATAGACCCCGACCCGCTCGAACACGCGTTCTTTCACACCCCGGTCGTCCGCCGAAAAGAGGATCTTCCCACACACGGCATTGCCCGAGAGAAACGCCACGTTCAGGCCGGATTTCACCGCCGACTCCACGTGGCGATACATCTCGATCGACCAATACTCGTCGTGGCCGACCGAGAGCAGTCCCCGCGCGCGGCGCAATCCCGCCGGGTCCCCGTGGGTATCGAGGTTGGAGACATAGGTCACGTCGTAGCCATGCTGTTCCAGCCAGAAGGCGGCGGGGAATTCCCAGAGCAGGAACTCGCCGGAACCCTGCGACAAGGGCTGGTCGAAGATCTGGCAATAGCGGCCATACGGACGGTTGAACGAGACCTGCACGTCGCCGCCCCACCACCATTCCTGGCCTTGGTTGTCGTACAGCGCGTAGTGGTCCGGCCAGCGGTTGTAGGCCTGCCACGTGGTGTCGCTGCACTGGAAGAGAAAATCCGCCGGACGATCGTCGCGGACGATGAACACGACGTAGCTTTGAAGGCCCTCCCGCTCGGCGGTCATTTTGCCGAGGTACACGCCGCTGACCCAGTCGTGCGGAATCGTGAATTCCACCGAGGGTTCCCAAGCGCAATCGCGACGACGCTTGGGCCCGACCGCGGGATCGGGTTGGGGCCGTCCCGCCAAGGGTCCGAACTCGGCGACCTTCCTCCCGCCCATGCCGCCGTACCAACCCATCCGGTACACCTCGAGGCGGAATGCAGACGCCGGATTCGTGCTGGCGTGGACCCGGAGCCGCTCGCCCGCCCGGATGCTGGTATGAGAACAATAACCCTCGATCCAAGGGCACCGCCATTTGGTGGCCGGATCGACACGGGTATTGACCAGCATCCAATCCCGGGTGCCTGGCCGGGCGTTCTCGCGTCGGATGAGGTCCGGATCCCTCCGGGCATGGGAGCGGGATGGGGCCGGGGTGGCGCAGCCGGCCAGGGCGGCGCCGGTGCCGAGGGCCGCGATGGCCTTCAGCGCGTCGCGCCGGTTGACGCCGGGCTCGGGGTCCATGGGATTCATGGGGTGAAGGTGCCTTCAACGCCCGCCCATTGGCAACCTGCCAAGCCCGACGCCGGGGCAACCCGGTCAGGAGCGGGGCAAGGCGACCTGCCCGGTCCGGGTAAGTTCCCGGATTCCGAAGTCCTTCATCAGGCCGAGGAACTTCTCGATCTTCGACTCGCCGCCGGTGATCTCGATGGTGAGGCTCCCGGGTTGGACGTCCACGACCTTGGCCCGGAACAGCTCCGCCATCTGGCAGATCTCGCCCCGGCTGGCCGACGTCGCGTGCACCTTCACCAACACCAGTTCGCGATCGATGTAATCGCCCTTCCGGTAGTCGACCACCTTCACGCTGTCGACCAGCTTGTCGAGTTGCTTGACGATTTGCTCGACGGTCGCGTCGTCGCCACGGGTGACGATGGTCATCCGGCTCAGGGATGGGTCCTCGGTGGGACCGACGTTCAAGGTGTCGATGTTATAGCCGCGGCCGCTGAACAGGCCGGTCACGCGGGTGAGCACGCCGAACTTGTTCTCGACGAGCACGGAGATGGTGTGTCGCTGCATGGTATTGTCGCGTCGTTGCTGTGTTTCCGTCGTGCGTGCGATGTCGCCGGGTGCTTCACCCGCTTGCCCGTCCGAGGCGGACATCCCGGGTTCGGCCGCCGCACGCGTGACCGCCGTCCCCGGAAAATCGAAAACCCGCGTCCTTGGGGACAGCGGGCGACCCGGGGGCTGGCAATGCACGCCGCAGGTCGCCTCAGTCCCGAAGGACCGAAACACCTACTACGGGCAGAACAGCCGACAACATGGCGGCGACGCTACCGGAAGGAAGGGACCGGTCAACCCGGGAGTTTTGACCGACCCCGGGAAGATCCAGCCCGACCGGGTTACCACGATTGCCGCCGACACAGGACGGAGCACCCCAAAGGGACCCGTCGCACTGCAGTCGGGACGACAAGGACATGATCCGTGGGCCGTTCGTCGGACCGGGCGGTCAGCGCCGTGGTTGCCAAGGGACCCCGCCGGCACGCTGGATCTGCAGGCGCAATCCTGCCCCCAGCTGTTCGACCCTCTTCGTCTCGCTCGACGCCAGATTGGTCCGTTCCAGCGGATCCACGCCCAGATGGTAGAGCTCCAGGGGTGCGAACGGACTGTCCTGGACCAGCTTCCAGTCACCGCGCCGGAAAGCCTCGATGGTTTTGCCTCCATAGGCTTTGCCGCCCTCGCGCCTCACGAAATAAAGGTCGCGCTCCGGCGACGGCGACGGGTCCCCGAGCAGCGTCGGGAGAAAACTCACGCCATCCACGTGGGCTGGCGGCGTCACGCCATGGAGCGCGCACGCCGTCGAGAAGATGTCCATGGTCAGCGTCATCCGTTCCGTCCGGCTTCCGGGTCGGATTCTCCCGGGGAACATCGCGGCGCCCGGAACCCTCAGTCCGCCTTCGTAGACGTGCTGCTTTCCACCGCGCCATGGACCGTTGTTCGCCCCGTTGGCCAGCAATCCGCCGTTGTCCGAGGTGAAGATCACCAGGGTGTTGGTGGCCAGTCCGGTGCGGTCCAATGTTGCCAGCACTTTCCCGATCCCGGCGTCCAGATGTTCGATCAACGCCACCAACGCGGCCCGCTTCGGCGAGATTCCGGGCTCGCGCCGCCGCACCTTTTCCAACCATTCGGCCGGCGGCTCGATCGGGTCGTGCGGCGCGTTGTAGGCCAGATAAAGGAAGAATGGCCCCCCGACCTTGGCGCGTTCGCCGATATAATCGCAGGCCCAGTCCGTGAACAGGTCCGTCGCGTGCCCTTGCGGATCGATGGTCTCCCGGTCCCGCCGCATGAGGTTCAGGCCGTGCCGCCGGTGGGTCGTATAACTGTCCATCATGTCGCCCAAGAACCCGTGGAAGCGATCGAACCCACGCTCGTTGGGCGTGTTGGGCGAGGCGATGCCCAAGTGCCATTTGCCGATCAAGGCGGTGTGGCAGCCGGCCCGCTTCAGCAGTGCCGGCAACAACGCGACATCCGGCGACAAATAGCCCCAGGAATCCACGGGGGTCTCCTCGCGGATCACGCCTGGCACGCCCACCCGGTCGGGATAACAGCCGGTCAGCAGCGCGGCCCGCGAAGGCGAGCAAACGCAACTGTTCGCGAAAAAGTTCCCGAACGTCATGCCGTCCCGGAAGATCCGGTCGATGTTCGGGGTGCGGATATCCCGGGTTCCATACGCCCCGTAATCACCCCGCCCTTGGTCGTCGGTGAGGATGACCACGATGTTCGGCTTGGGAGCCGCTGGCACGGCGCCCCGCAGAACGACCGCGGACGCGAGGATCCCTGCCATCAATCCCGCCAGCCCCGGCCAAGTTCCCCCTTGCCCCATCCGGGTACGGCAAGACGGGGCACCACGCCAGGGCGCCATCACGCGCAAGGCCACCGCGATCCACGGGGTTCGCCGCCCCGAAGCAAACGCTGCAATCGGGATCGGAAACGCCGCGGCAAGGTTCCGCGGATTGCCGCTGGCCCGTGGGATAGGGGCGCCCTCGCGTGAAACCTTTTCGGGATAGCCCCGGATCATAGCCATTCCCAACGGTCGAAAGTGGCTGCCTGCCCGCGACGAACCCCCGCGTCGTCGGCAAGGTTCCAGACGGTCGCCCGCCCGATGCGGAAGCGTCGCCCGCTTTTGGAAATCCGAATCCCGGAGTAATCGTCGATGAACCCATGCGCGCTCACCTGGGCCAGAAGTCGTGCGCGCTCCTCGCGGTTCGGTTCTTCCGCGGTGAACCGCGAGGGGGTGCGGGTCAGCTCCTCCCAGGACATCTCCCACAACGCCAGTGCGGCGGCATTGCCGTAGTTGAGCACCGGGTCGGCCTCGGTGCCGTGCGACACCACCACGAACGCCGCCTCGTACAGCATGCGTGCCGCGTCCCGGCCATCGATGGCGGGCGGCAACAGTTCGCGGCCGGTCAATCGGCGGTGACTGTCCAGAAGGAGCGCCGTGTGCCGGGCGCCGAACTCGGTTTGCCAAACGGGATCCATCGCCCCGCGATGGTGGCGAACCGCGACGAAAAGGAAACGGGGATTCAGACGCCCGCCGCGTCCAACTGCTGGTAGGCGTCGCGCAACCACGTCTTGACCCGCTGCCGCTCCATGATGCCGAGGCCGGTGCTGGCCTTGTCGCCCGCGTTCTGCGCCGCCCAGAAGCTGCTGCTGGTGGCGTCGATCTTGTTGATCACGGGGTCGTGCAGGTGCCGCAGGGAGACGATGCGCGCGCCGAGTTCCCGGGCCCGTTCGAAATCCCCGGATTGTTTCAGGATGGAAAAGTCGTCGCCCCGGATTTGGTTAAGAACCAGCACGTATCGAAGGCGCCTGCCGAACCGATCGAGCAGGCGCCCGAGCAGGTCCACCGAGTCCTTGCCGGCATCCATCACGTGCCAATAGTGGATCGTCAGGCCGGCTTCATCGGCCAGTTCCAGGACGCCGGACTCGTCCATCCATCGGACCAGTGGATCGTGGGTCTGTGCCGCAAGATCCACCAGCACCCGGCGCCCGGGTTGTTCCACGGCCGCCTCCACGATCGCATCGAGCGCCTCGTATCGGTCCACGAGAACCGGAGAGGCGTACCCGGAATAGAACCGCGTCAAGGCGCCGTGGGAACGGTCGGTGTCGAAACCGAGGAACGGCAGTTCCCGGTCGATCATGTATTGCGCCATCACGCGGGCGACGAGCGATTTGCCGACACCGCCTTTTTCGCCGCCGATGAAGTGGATGTGTGCCATCGCCGATGGGTGTAGCAGGCCGATCCGACTCCCGTGCGATGAAAGCTTTTGCAGGGCACAACCCACGGCGTTCATGCCGCGGGGCCGGCTGGTGGGCGGTCTTCAGGATGCCGCGAGGATTTCGCCGAAAAGCCGCGCGAAAGCCTCGGCCGCCAGCGAGCTGGTCCCACTCCGGAGGGTCATGGCCGACCAGGTACGCCGCAGTTTTCTCCGGCCGGCAGGCAGAAGGCGGAGGCCTTGTCCCCCGGCAAGGTCCGCGACGTTCCACGGCGCCAGCAGCGACACGCCCACGCCCTCGAGTACCAATCGCAAGACCAACGCGATGCCGGAAACCTCGAAGTGCGCCGTCGCGGAGTGGCCCTCGCGCCTCATATAGGCATCGACCAACTCCCGGGTGCCATCGCCTGCCGGCGGCAGGATCAGGGTTTCCGCGACGATCTGGGCGCCATCCACCCGGCCCGCGACGGCCCACGCATGGTCGGCGGGCACGGCCCACTGCAAATCGTCGACGAACACGGTCCGGAAAGACACGCGGGCGTCGCCGCGCGCCGCGACGCCAAACGCGAGGTCTGCGTCCCCCGCGAGCAGCAGGTTCAGGGCGCGCGACTCCGACGCGAGCTCGATGCGCAGCGGGCATTCGGGCATTTGGCGTTGGAACCGACGGGTTGCCTGGGCGAGCACGCCCTCGGCGAGGATCGGGCTGACGACGACGCGGAGCCGGGACTTGCCCCAGTGGCGTCGATGGCCAAGCGCGGAGCGCGCGACGGCGTTCTCGCGGAGAATCTTGCCCGCGTGATGCAGCAGTTGTTCCCCCGCGGGAGTCGGGTGCGCGGATTTGCCCATGCGGTCGAAGAGACGACAACCCGCTGACTCTTCGAGCGCACGGATGGAATGGCTGACGGCCGACTGGGTAAGGTGCAGATCCCGGCCGGCCTGGGTGAAACTCCCTGATTTTGCTAGGGCGACGAAGACCCGGAGTTGGTGGCTGTCGAGCGGCTGGTCGGTGGAATGCGGCATTCGATTCAAACCGATGAAGAAATCGGCGTGCCAACCAACGACCGGTTGGCACGCCGCGAGGTTTGGGGCCCGGCGAAGATTCATGGCTTTCCTAGGAAGGAATAGGCGCCCGCGGGGCGCCGATCGGCTGCAACGGCTGGCGGAGCCATTCCAGGCCCGCGTCCATGAATCCCGAAAATCAGCCCTATGAACCTAGAACAAATCGGAAGAAAAACCCGTCGCCTCGGCGTCGGGGTCGCGCTGGCCGGCGGCTTTTCGCTGGCGGTCGCGCAGGACGGCAACCGCATCGAGAAACTCGAGACGGAGAACTCTGACCTGAAAAAGCGGCTCGATGCCCTCGAGCAACTGGCGCAGCGCGAGGGACTCCAGCCCGCGAAAGACGGTTCCAAGGCGGTTTCCGCGATGTCGGGCGTGACCCTCTCGGGCTTCGTCCAGGCCTCGTATTTCTTCAACAGCAACGAGCCGAAGGACAAGAAGTCCGATGGCTACCTCTGGAACACCACCCACAATTCCTTCTCCCTCAACAAGGTCAAACTCACCCTCGCCAGCCCCGCGGCGAAGCGCAGCGGCGACGAGTGGGACGCCGGCTACCGCGTCTCCATGATCTGGGGCGAGGATGCCCCGGTCCTCAACACCGGGTCGCCCTCGGCCGGATTCGAGGCGCTTCGCGAGGCATTCGTCGAGGTCAATGCG
The DNA here is from genome assembly GCA_008933025.1 of Verrucomicrobiota bacterium. Lineage (GTDB taxonomy): Bacteria > Verrucomicrobiota > Verrucomicrobiia > Limisphaerales > UBA9464 > UBA6176. The sequence continues at coordinate 10,208 of WBXI01000020.1, read as the reverse complement.
CCCGTCGGCGACGGACTCAACATCAAGGCCGGCCAGTTGATCTCGCTGTTGAACTGGGAATCGGGCGACGGCGGCGCCGCCAACCCGAACTTCTCCCAGGGTTACCAATGGTATTATTCCGGCAATGGCCCGGCATCGGGCGTGCAGGTGGGCTATACCTTCACCGATTGGTTCACCGCCAATGCCCGGGTTCAGAACGGCCTGTACGCCGGCCCCGTGGACACCAACAACGGCAAGGCGGTCCTCGCCAGCCTGAATTTCAAGCCGGTCAAGGATCTCTGGTTCAATCTGATCGGCTTCAATGAATCCAACATGGCGGGCGACACCCGGGGCGGCTCCGTCATCGGCGGTTACGACGTCACCGAGAAGCTCCACACCGGGATCGAGATCGACTACTTCAACTTCGGCAAGACGGGCGGGAAATCGAAGGACCTCACCACGTTCGGTGCCTGGACCTGGTATGACCTCACCCCGAAGGTGACCCTCGCGGTCCGTGCCGACTATCTCGAGGACGCGGACGGCGGCGGCATCGGGGCCCCCGCATTCCGTGGCGATCCGACCAGCAAGTTCGCCAGCTCGGTCAAGGCGACGGATCCCGACGGACACATCGGCAGCCTGACCATGACCCTGAACTGGAAGCCGGTGCCCCGGATCAAGATCCAGCCCGAAATCCGGTACGACTACACGTCCTATGCCGGTGGCTTCGACGGACACAAGAGCCGCGTCATCTTCGGCGTCGGCGTGAACTACCTCTTCTAGGACACAAGATCCCAACCCAACTGCAGCAGACATTCCCGATATGAAAAACATTCCGGTCAAATTGGTCGGTTCCGCCCTGCTCGCCCTGTTCCTCGGGGCGGCGCGCGCGGCCGACACGGTCAAGGTGGGCGTGCTCCACTCGTTGAGTGGCACCATGGCCATCAGCGAGACGTCCCTGAAGGACGTCCTCCTGTTCACGTTCGACGAAATCAACAAATCCGGCGGGGTCAAGGTGGGCGGAAAGCCCCATATGATCGAGCCGGTCATCGTGGATCCGGCCTCCAATTGGCCGTTGTTCGCGGAGAAGGCCGAGCAATTGCTGGTGAAAGACCAGGTCTCGGTGGTGTTCGGTTGCTGGACGTCGGTCAGCCGCAAATCGGTCCTCCCGGTCTTCGAACGCAACAACGGGTTGCTCTTCTACCCGGTGCAGTACGAGGGCGAGGAGTTGTCGAAGAACATCTTCTATACCGCCGAGGCCGTGAACCAGCAGGCGATCCCCGCGGTCGACTACATGCTGGGAGAAGGCAAGAAGAAGTTCTACCTGCTGGGTTCCGACTACGTCTATCCGCGCACGACCAACAAGATCCTCAAGCAATACCTCAAGTCCAAGGGCATTCCGGATGCCGACATCGAGGAGATCTACACGCCGTTCGGACACACCGACTACCAGACCATCGTCGCGTCGATCAAGACGTTCAGCGGCGGCGGCAAGGCCTGCGTGATCAGCACGCTGAACGGCGACACCAACGTGCCGTTCTTCAAGGAGTTCGCCAACGCCGGGCTCACCAGCGAGAACTGTCCGGTCGTCTCGTTCTCGATCTCCGAGGACGAATTCCGCGGGCTTCCCGCCAAGGCGCTCGCCGGCCATCTCGGTTGCTGGACTTATTTCATGTCCATCAAGAGTCCCGAGAACGCCAAGTTCGTGGCGGACTTCCAGAAGTGGCTCCAGGCCCCGAAGGTCACGGGCGTCGACTATACCGTCACCGGCGTCGATCCCAAGGGCCGCGTCACCTGCAGTCCCATGAACCTTTCCCGCATCGGCGTGTACCTGTGGAAGGCCGCCGTGGAAAAGGCCGGCTCCTTCGACGTGGACAAGGTGCGTCCCGCCATCGTCGGCCAGAAGTTCAAGGGGCCCGCGGGCGAGGTGGTGATGCAGGCAAACCACCATCTCGTGAACACCGCCTTCATCGGCGAGACCCTTCCCACCGGCCAATTCAAGATCATCAAGACGATCAAGAAGGTCGCCGGCGAACCTTTCAGCGCCAAGTTCCTCGGCGCGAACTGACGGATTGTGCGTCCGTTGGCATGTGTTGACAACCGGGGGCGGGTGGATGGCCGCCCGCCCCCCAACCCCGCGAATGCAAGTTCCCCGCGCCCCCCGCTTTTTGGCCGGCCTGTTCCTCCGGGTCGCGCTCGCCCTGGCTCCCGTCATCGCCGGCCTTGGCGATGACGCCGCCCGCGCCAAGCTCGTCGGGGCCGTCCTGTCCGAGGACGCCGCAGAGCAGGTGGCCGTGGTCCGCGATCTGGTTTCGGTCGACGATCCCGTCGTCCTCCGGTCCCTCGCGGCATGGCGCCTTGGAAATCTTTATGTCTGGTCGCCTCCGGACGGCGGGGCGGGCCAACCGTTCCTCCTCGAGGGAGCGACCGATGCCGAGGGAAAAAGCGCTGCCATCCGCGTGGCTGATGGCTCGCCCCTCCGGGATGCCGCCGGCACCCCGGTCCGGGTCGTCGTCGCCGATCTGTCCGTGGCCGACACTTCTTCCAAGGTGCGCCGGGCCATCAAGGTGGTGCTGGATCTCCGCGCCGTGGGCGATCCCGACCCCGCGGTGCGCCGGGATGCGATCGTGAAACTCGGGCAGGAACAGGAGCCGGATTACCTCCCGCATTTCGAACGCCGACTGCCCCTGGAGGCGGACCCGGGGATCCGGCGTTCCCTCGCCGAGGCCATCGCTTTCACCCGGTTGGGCGGGACCGATCCCGCGGTCCGGATCCAGGCCGTGCGGACCCTGGCCGAACTGCGGTCGATCAATTCCCTAGGCTACCTCCGCAAGCTCCGCGGCCAAGTGTCGCCGGTCGCGGAACCCGAGTTGCGGCGTGCGGTCGAGAGTGCCCTCGTGGTTCTCGAGGATTATGTCTGGTGGGGCACGCTGTTTGGCACGGCATTCCGCGGATTCAGCCTGGCGGCCGTGCTGCTGGTGGCGTCGTTGGGACTGGCGATCACTTTCGGCCTGATGGGCGTCATCAACATGGCCCACGGCGAATTGATCATGGTGGGTGCCTATACCGCCTATGTCGTCCAGAACCTGTTCCGGTCCTCGTTCGGTGGTTCGGTGGCCGTTCAGGACGCCTATTTTCTGGCTGCCCTTCCCGCTTCCTTCGTCACCGCCGCCCTGGTCGGGCTCGTCCTCGAGCGCGGGATCATCCGGTTCCTCTACCGTCGACCCCTGGAGTCGATGCTGGCCACCTGGGGCGTCAGTCTCGTGCTGCAGCAATTGTTCCGGCACGTGTTCGGTGCCGCCAACGTGCAGGTGGGCTCGCCCCGCTGGTTGAGTGGCAGCTGGGTGATCTCGGACGTCCTCCTCGCCTACAACCGCATCTTCGTCATCGGATTTGCCTTCGCCATCGTCGGTCTCACGTGGCTGCTCATGACCCGCACCAGCCTCGGACTGCAGATCCGCGCGGTGATGCAGAACCGCGCCATGGCGTCCGCCCTCGGCGTGCGCACCGAGCGCGTGAACATGCTCACCTTTGCCTTCGGTTCCGGACTGGCCGGGATGGCTGGCGCCTGCCTGTCCCAGATCGGCAACGTCGGTCCCGGGCTCGGCCAGAACTACGTCGTGGATTGTTTCATGATCGTGGTGCTCGGGGGCGTGGGCAGTCTGCCCGGAACCGTTTCGGCCTCCCTCGGGGTCGGTGTCACCGACCAGATCCTCCAGCCGTGGCTGGGCGCGGTCATGGGCAAGATTTCCGTCCTCGCGGCCATCATTCTCTTCCTCCAATGGCGTCCCGCCGGTTTGTTCGCGTCGCGCGGACGGGGGTTGGAGGGCTGACATGAATTCCCCCACCCAACGCGAATACGGCGTGGTTGCCGCCATCGCCGTCATTGGCCTCGTGGTGTTGCCGCTGCTCAACGGCGCGGTGCCCGAAAGCTCGGCGCTGCACCTCACCACCTTCCAGCTCGGCGTGTTCGGAAAGTACCTTTGCTACGCCGTGCTCGCCCTGGGCGTGAACCTGCTTTGGGGCCAGACCGGCATCCTCAGCCTCGGCCAATGCCTGTTCTTCGCGTTGGGCGGCTACGCGCTCGGCATGCACCTGATGCTGCTGATCGGGAAACTCGGGCAGTACCATGCCGACATCCCGGACTTCATGGTGTTTCTCGAGTTCCCGAAACGCTATCCGTCCACCGGCGGGCTCCCGCCGCACTGGATCCCCTTCCGGAACCTCGGGTTCGCCCTCGCCGCGGTGGTGATCGTCCCCGCGCTGGTGGCCACCGCGTTCGGTTGGCTGGCGTTCCGGTCGCGGATCAAGGGCGTCTATTTTTCCATCCTCAGCCAGGCGCTCACCTACGCCGCGACCCTCCTCTTCTTCCGCAACGATTTCACGTTCGGCGGCAACAACGGCCTCACCGACTTCAAGGTGATCCTCGGCCACGACGTCAACCAGCCCGCCACCAAACGCGCCCTCTACATCGCCTCGGGCCTGCTCCTGCTCGGCACCTATGCCTTCTGCCGTTGGCTCACCACCACCAAGTTCGGACTCATCCAACGCGCGATCCGCGACAGCGAGAACCGCGTGCTCTTTTCCGGTTACGCCACCGCCCATTTCAAACTCTTCGTGTTCGTCGTCGCCGCCGTCATCGCCGGGCTTGGCGGCGCCCTCTATGTCCCGCAGGTCGGCATCATCAATCCCAGCGACATGGGCACCGACAAATCGCTGGAGGCCGTCGTCTGGTGCGCCGTCGGCGGGCGCGGCAGCATCGTCGGTCCCATCCTCGGCGCGATCGGCGTCAACGCGCTCAAGAGTTACGCCACCCACTCCTTCGCCGAGCAATGGCCCTACTTCCTCGGCATCCTCTTCATCCTCGTGACCTTGTTCCTCCCGGACGGCCTCGTCGGGATCCCGGCCCGCGTCCGGGGTCTGCTCGCCCGCCGCCGACCCCCGGCCGGCCCCACCCCACCGCCGTCGTCTTCCCCCTCGTGAGCACCCCCAAAAAACACTTCATCCTCGCCATGGAGGGGGTGTCGAAGGCGTTCGACGGCTTTCGCGCCATCAACGACCTCAACTTCTACATGGACGAGGGCGAGCTCCGCGTGATCATCGGTCCCAATGGGGCCGGCAAGAGCACCATGCTCGACCTCATCACCGGCCGCACCCAGCCCGACCGCGGCAGGATCGAGTACGGCGGCGATACCGACCTCACCCGGCTCAACGAATACGAGATCGCGCGCCTCGGGATCGGCCGGAAATTCCAGACGCCTTCGGTCTACGTGGACCACACCGTCGAGGAAAACATCTGGCTCTCGCTTCGCGGCGGCCGCGGGGTCTGGTCCTGCCTTTTCGCCCGGTTGCGGCCCGCCGACCGCGACCGGATCCACGCCCTGCTCGATACCATCGGGCTCGCCGACCGCGCGCGTCGGAAGGCGGGGACGCTTTCGCACGGGCAAAAGCAGTGGCTCGAGATCGGGATGTTGCTCGCCCAGGAGCCGCGGTTGTTGTTGGTCGACGAACCCGCCGCGGGCATGACCGACAACGAGACCGAACGCACCGGCGAACTCCTCCTTTCCCTCGCCGGCAAACACAGCATCGTCGTCATCGAACACGACATGGTTTTCGTCCGGCAGATCGCCCGTACCGTCACCGTGCTGCACCAGGGTTCCATCCTCTGCGAGGGCACCGTGGACCAGGTGCAGGCGGACGAACGCGTCAAGGAAGTGTATCTGGGACGCAAAAAGAAGGCACCGGCCACCGTCGCATGAAGCTCGAGCTCTCCGGAGTCCAGGTCAGTTACGATGGCTCGCGGATCCTCCGCGAGGTCAGCCTCGCGGTCTCCCCGGGCGAGGTGGTGTGCCTCATGGGCCGCAATGGCGTCGGCAAGACCACCACCCTGCGGGCCATCACCGGCCTCGCCCGCGTCGACCAGGGAACCGTTCGCCTCGGCGACCGGGACCTCAACGGCCTGCGTCCCGAGGAACGGGCCCGCGCCGGCCTCGGTTACGTCCCCCAGGGACGCGACATCTTCCCGAACCTGACCGTCGGCGAGAACCTGCGCATCGGCGCCGTCGCCCAGGGCCTCCGCCTGAACGGCGAGCTCGAGCGGGTCCTCTCCCTCTTTCCCGTCCTCAAACAGATGCTCGGCCGCAAGGGCGGGGTCCTCAGCGGCGGGCAACAACAACAGCTCGCCATCGGACGCGCCCTCCTCACCAACCCCCGCATCCTCCTCCTCGACGAACCGACCGAGGGAATCCAGCCCAACATCATCGACCAGATCGGCGAGACCATCCAGCGCCTCAGTACCCATGGCCTTGCCGAGGACGGTCCCGAACGGGTCCAGGAGATCAACGACGCCATCCGCACCCTCCGCCGCGAAGGCAGGATCGGCATCCTCCTCGTCGAGCAATACCTCGATTTCTGCCTCGAGGTGGGCGATGCCTTCTACATCATGGACCGCGGATCGATCGTGGCCAGCGGTCCCATCGCCGGACTCGGCGACGAAATCGTCCGCAAACACCTGACCGTATGAAACCGCGCTTCCCGGCATCCTTGGCAACCCTCCTGCTGGCCGCGCCCGCGGCGTTCGCCCACCCCGGGCACGATCCGCTGGACCACGGCCTCCGCCATTGGGCGACGAGTCCCGACCACGTGGCGTGGGCCGCGTTGTCCGGGCTCGGCCTCCTCATGCTGGGGCGGTTGGCGGGCCAACCCCGGTGGCGGCGCGCTTGTGCCGTGGCCGGCGCGGGCTTGCTCGCCGGGGCCCTCGCCCTCGCCAACGGACGCGCCTGATCCCGTGGCTCCCCGTGTTCCAGCCCCGATGGCCCCGCCCGGCACGTCCCGCCTCGAGGTCGCATGGGTGGACGGATCCAGCGCCGTGACCCGCGCCTTTGCCACCAGTCCCATGAAGCTGCTCGTCCCCCGGCCGCGCGGCGTCAGTGCCTGGATCTACTCGAGCAGTTTCGGCGGCGGACTGGTCGCGGGGGACCGGACGTCGCTGGATCTAAGTCTTGGTCCGGGCACGCGGGCCTTCGTGGGGACGCAGTCCTCGACGAAGATTTACCGGAACCCGGGTCGACACGCTTCCGGCCATGCCACCACGGCGCGGCTCGGGGCGGGATCGCTGCTGGTGTTCGCGCCGGACCCCGCCCAGTTGTTCGCCCATTCCACCTACTGCCAACGCCAGGAATTCCACCTCGCCGGGGACGCGAACCTGGCGTTGGTCGATGGCTTCAGCCCGGGCCGCGTGGCGTGCGGGGAACGGTGGGCATTCGACCACTACGCGAGCCGCAACTCGGTCCGGGTGGACGACGTGCCCATTTACCTCGACGCGGTGAGACTCGATCCCGCGGACGGCGCGCTGGATTCCCCGTTCCGCGGCGGTCGGCACGGTTGCCTCGCGACGTTGGTGTTGGTCGGGCCCGCGTTGGCCGAGGCGGCGAAGGCGGTGTTCGACGACGTGTCCGGCCGCGAGGTCGGCCGCCGCGACGAAACCGAGGTTGCGGCCAGCAGGATCCGTGGCGGGGTCGTCGTGCGGATCGGGGCCGACGGGGCCGAATCGGTGGGCCGCGAACTGCGCCGCTGGCTGGCGCCGGTCGCGCCGCTGTTGGGCGACGACCCGTGGCAACGAAAGTGGTGAACCATGCACCTGACTCCCAGAGATCTCGACAAGCTCGTCCTGCACCAGGCGGGATTCCTCGCGCAAAAGCGACTCGCCCGCGGCGTGCGGTTGAACCATCCGGAAGCGGTGGCGCTCATCGCCACGGTGCTGCTGGAATTCATCCGCGACGGCAAGACGGTGGCCGAGTTGATGGACCTTGGCCGTTGCCTGCTGGGCCGGCGCCAGGTCATGTCCGGAATCCCGTCGATGATCGCCGAGGTGCAGGTGGAGGGAACGTTTCCCGACGGCACCAAGCTGGTGACCGTGCACCATCCCATCGCGTCCGAGAACGGCGACCTGTCGTTGGCATTGTACGGTTCTTTCCTTCCCGTGCCCGCCCCGTCCGCGGGGGGTGCCGACGAACCGGAGCCGGAACCCGGCGCGGTGGAAACCGTCGCGGGCGAGATCGAGTTGAACGCGGGTCGCCACACCGTCGAGTTGCGGGTCACCAATCTCGGCGACCGCCCGGTGCAGGTCGGTAGCCATTACCATTTCATCGAGACGAACGCGGCCCTCCGATTCGACCGTTCCACCGCCTACGGCAAACGCCTCGACATCCCGGCCGGCACTGCCGTCCGGTTCGAGCCCGGCGAAACCAAGACCGTCCGCCTCGTGGAAATCGCCGGGAAACGGGTCATCCGCGGCGGCAACGGTCTCGCCTCCGGAAAGGTGTCCCCGGCCGGACACACGGCGGCCATGAAACGCGTCAAAAAGGGCGGCTTCGCCAACCAAGGCAACTGACATGGCTCATCGCATGCAACGGCGGCATTACGCCGAGATGTTCGGCCCCACCACCGGCGATCGCGTCCGCCTCGGGGATACCGGCCTCGTCCTCCAGGTGGAGCGCGATTTCACCGTGGCGGGCGACGAATGCAAATTCGGGGGCGGCAAAGTCATCCGCGAGGGCATGGGCCAGGCCGCCGGCGTCGGCGCCGCCGGCGCGCTCGATTGCGTCCTCACCAATGCCCTGATCGTGGACCACACCGGCATCCACAAGGCCGACATCGGCATCAAGAACGGCGTGATCGCCGGCATCGGGAAAGCCGGGAATCCCGACGTCATGGCCGGCGTCACCCGCGGCATGGTGTTGGGGGTGACCACGGAGGTGATCGCCGCCGAGGGGTTGATCGTCACCGCCGGCGGGCTCGACACCCACATCCATTTCATCTGCCCGCAGCAGGCCCACGAGGCCATCGCCTCGGGCATCACCACGATGGTGGGCGGCGGCACGGGGCCCGCCACCGGTACGTGCGCGACCACCTGCACGCCCTCGCCGACCTACCTGCGGGCCATGCTCAAAGCGCTGGATGGATTGCCCCTGAACTTCGGGCTGACCGGGAAGGGCAACACCGCGCATCCGGCCGGTCTGGCCGACCAGATTCTTGCGGGGGCCATCGGGCTGAAGCTCCACGAGGACTGGGGCACGACCCCCGCCGCGATCGATTGCTGCCTGGGCGTGGCCGAGGAGCACGACGTGCAGGTGACCATCCACACCGACACCCTCAACGAATCGACCTTCGTGGAAGGCAGCATCGCGGCGTTCAAGGGACGCACCATCCACACCTACCACTCGGAGGGTGCCGGCGGCGGCCACGCGCCGGACATCATCCGCATCTGCGGCGAGCCGAACGTGCTCCCGAGTTCGACCAATCCCACCCGCCCCTATACCCGGAACACCATCGACGAGCATCTCGACATGCTCATGGTCTGCCACCATCTCGACCCGGGATTGCCGGAGGACGTGGCCTTCGCCGAGAGCCGCATCCGGGGAGAAACGATCGCGGCCGAAGACATCCTGCACGATCTCGGGGCGATCAGCATGATGAGCAGCGACAGCCAGGCGATGGGCCGGGTCGGCGAGGTCATCACCCGGACGTGGCAGACGGCGGACAAGATGCGGCGGCAACGCGGACGGTTGGCCGGCGAACAGGGAGCCAACGACAACCTCCGGATCAAACGTTACATCGCCAAGTACACGATCAACCCGGCGATCGCCCACGGGTTGTCGCATGTCGTGGGCTCCGTGGAGCGCGGGAAGCTGGCGGATTTGGTGCTGTGGCGACCGGCGTTCTTCGGTGCGAAGCCGGAGATGGTCGTCAAGGGAGGGTTCATCGCCTGGTCCCAGATGGGCGACCCCAACGCCAGCATCCCGACGCCCCAGCCGGTGCGGATGCGGCCGATGTTCGGCGCGTTCGGCAGCGCCCCGGGATCGTGTTCGGTGACCTTCGTGAGCCGGCTGTGCGAACAGCGCGGCGTCGCCGAAGGCTATGGCCTGACCAAGCGTCTCGAGGTGGCGAAAGGGTGCCGGGACATCGGGAAGAGGGACATGAAATGGAACGACGCCATGCCCCGGATCACCGTGGATCCGGAGACCTATGCGGTCCATGCCGACGGGGAATTGCTGACCTGCGAGCCGGCGGACGTGCTGCCCCTGGCCCAGCGCTACAACCTGTTTTGAACCGGTGGATCCCTACGAATGGACATGGTGGCAGTTTCTGGACTCGGCCTTTCCGACGGGTGGTTTCGCGCACTCCGGGGGGCTCGAGGCGGCACGCCAGCACGGCGAGGTGACCGGGCGGTC
>WBXI01000019.1 GCA_008933025.1 Verrucomicrobiota bacterium | reverse complement strand
GCGCTGCCCACACCGCCGCGCCCGCGCCATCGCCGAAGAGACACGCGCTGATGAGCACGCCGGGATCGTCGTCGAGATACAAGGCCGCGCTGCACACCTCGACGCAGACGGAGAGGACGCGGCGCGCACGCCCCGAGGCGAGCAACGCCTCCGCCGTGCGACAGTTCGGCAGCGCCGCGCCGCAACCTTGCCCGACCAGATCGAGCGCCTGCGCATCCGCACGCAGGCCGAGCCTCTCGCTCACGTAGCTCGTGAGTCCGGGACACAGGCAGCCGGTGCAAGTGCTGATGAGGATGGCGTCCACATCGGCGGGCGTGAGACGGGCGGAGGCGAGAGCACGCTCGGCGGCTTGCGTGGCGAGCGCGGGCGCGTGTTCGGCAAAGCGCGCGTTCAGCACGTCGGGCGTGAGGACGAAGGCTTCCTCCAGATTCGCGACCGCAAGGTGTCGGGTGACGATGCCGTTGTCGCCGGACAACACTTTGCGCAGCACGGCATGGGAGCGCGGGGTTAGTTGGGAGAACTGCGGTGACTCTTGCAACGCAGTCCAGCACTGCGCCTGGGTGTAACGCGTTTGCGGAACTGCTGTGCCAATGCCTGTCAAATACATGGTGATGAGGGATGATGGAGAACGCGCGGTGCGCCCGGCAGCGGAATCCTTCTCACGCAGAAGGCAGGGAAGAGTTCAGTCTGGCTTTCTCCCGAATCACTTTGTCGGGGACGGTTGCCGCTGGGCCGGTTGCCTTTTCCGCCTGTTGCTGGAGGATGATCGACTCCCTGATCCTGGCGGGGAGTTGCTCGAACGTCTTCATGTCCTTGCCGAATTCTTTTTCGGCTTGGGGTCCTCGTGGTTTCATCGGTTGCCTTGTTCGATGGATGAGTTAGGCGAGGGCGCTCGCCTGCTTGAGCGACGCCATATCGATGACGAAGCGATATTTCACATCGCCCTTCACGAGGCGGTCGTAGGCTTCGTTGACCTTTTGAATCGGGATGAGTTCGATGTCGGAGGTGATGTTGTGCGCGCCGCAGAAGTCGAGCATCTCCTGGGTTTCCTTCAGACCGCCGATGAGCGAGCCGCTGAAATTGCGGCGGCCGAAGATGAGGTTGCTGACATCCACGGCGAGAGGTTCGGATGGGACGCCGACCTGGGTCAAGGTTCCGTCCCGTCGGAGCAGAACAAGGTAGGCATTGATGTCGTGCTTCCCGGCCACGGTATCGAGGATGAAGTGACAACTGTTCAGGTGCTTCTTCATGGCCGCCTCGTCCTTGGAATGCACGACCTCGTCTGCACCCAGCCGCAATGCATCCTCCACCTTGTTCAGCGACGTGGTGAAAACCACCACATGCGCGCCCAGGGCTTTGGCGATTTTTACCGCCATGTGGCCAAGGCCGCCCAGCCCCACCACGCCCACCTTCTGTCCCTTGGACACGTTGTTGTGCTTCAAAGGCGAGTAAGTGGTGATGCCTGCGCAGAGCAGGGGAGCAGCCCCGGCGTGGTCGAGATTCCTCGGAACTGTGAGCACAAACGCCTCGTCCACGACGATGGATTCGGAGTAGCCGCCGTAGGTGACGCCGCCGGAATGCTTGTCGGGCGAATTGTAGGTGAAGATGGCACCGGCCTCGCAGAACTGCTCCAGATTGGCCATGCAACTCGCGCAGGTTCGGCACGAGTCCACCAAACAACCCACCCCGGCAATGTCGCCTTCCTTGAACTTCCCGACCTTCGCCCCGACTTTCGCGACCCGTCCGATGATCTCGTGGCCTGGAACGCAAGGGTAGGTGGTGCCATGCCATTCGTTGCGGACGGTGTGGACGTCCGAGTGGCAGACGCCGCAGAAGAGGATTTCGATCCGAACATCATGGTCGCCGGGATCGCGGCGTTGAATGCGCGAGGGGGCGAGTAGCGCCGAGGCATCGAGCGCGGAATGGGCATTTGTTTTCATGAGGGCGAGGGAGTGGTTGAAATATTGGGCGACGAGGCGAATTCCATAGCAAGGGGGTTTGCGTCGAATGGGTCGGGGAGCGAGCCGTCACGCCGCCGCGGCGAGCGAGGAGACCCGCACGAGCTTTTTGTTCACAAACTCCTGAATGCCCAACCCGGAGAGTTCGCGTCCGTAGCCGGAATATTTGATTCCGCCAAACGGCAGGTCCGCTGCCGTCCAGGTCGGGTGGTTGATGAAGACCATGCCCGTGTCCAAGCGGCTGGCGACGCGTTGGCCGCGCGCGATGTTCCGAGTGAAGACGGACCCGCCCAGACCGAAATCGGAATCATTGGCGAGGGCCACGGCCTGGTCCTCGTTTTTCACGCGGAAGAAGAGCGCGACGGGTCCGAAGAACTCTTCGCGGTAGGCGGGATTCGCGGGCTTGATGTTCGTGAGAATCGTCGGCTGCATGTACCAGCCCGGTCGATCGATGCGCTTGCCGCCGAACACGACGGTTGCACCCTTCGACACGGCGCGTTCCAACTGGGCAAGCAATGCGACCAACCCGGCTTCCGTGGACAGCGGTGCGAGCGTGGTTCTTGTCTCCATCGGGTCGCCGGGCGCGAAGGTCGCGAGCGCAGTTTGGAATTTGGCGAGAAAACTATCGTAGAGTTGTTCGACGATGATGAAGCGTTTCGCGGCGACGCAGCATTGGCCCATGTTGTTCATCTTTGCCCAGACGGCCCACTTGACGGTCTTGTCGAGGTCCGCGTCGGCCAGCACGATGAAGGCATCGTTGCCGCCGAGTTCCATGGTGGTTTTCTTGACGTTACGTCCGGCGCGCGCGGCGACGCGGCGCGCGGCGTCCACGCCACCGGTCAAAGCGACGCCCCGAATGCGCGGATCGTCGATGACCTTGTTTGCCTGGTCGTGGGAGATGAAAAGATTGGTATAGGCGCCAACGGGCGCACCGGCCTCGCGCCACAGCCGCTCGAAGGCAAGGGCGCATTGCGGCACGCATCCCGCGTGTTTCACCATCACGACATTGCCAGCCATCAGATTGGGCGCGGCGAAACGCGCGAGCTGGTAATAGGGGAAATTCCATGGTTGGACGCCGAAGAGGACGCCGAGCGGACTGCTTTCGATCACGGCCCGCCCCGCCTTGGGCTTGAGCTTTTGCGGAGCCAGGAAGCGTTCGGCGTTTGTGGCGTAGTAGTCGATGATGTCCGCGGTGAGCGCCACTTCGCCGCGTGCCTCGTCGATGCGTTTTCCCATCTCGAGCGTTGCCGGGCGGGCAAACTCGTCCAGGCGCTCGCGCAGGATGGCGGCGGCTTTTGCGGCCACGGCGGCGCGCTGGCCGAATGATGCATGCCGCCATGCGGTGTAGCACGTCGCGGCGATGCGGAGCGCTTTCTCGAGCTGGGTGTCGGTGTGCTCCTTGAACGTCTTCAGGACCTTTCCGGTGGACGGATTGATGCTTTGGTAGGACATACATTAGTCTTCGTTCGCTGGCGTCGCTCGGGGAGCGTCACGTCAGCTTCACGACCATCTTGCCCGAGTTCATTCCGGTGAAGAGCCCGAGAAATGCGTCCGCGGCGTGGTCGATTCCTTCCACCACGGTTTCCTTGTTCTTGAGCTTTCCGGCGCGGAAGTAGCCGCCCACTTCCTTTTCGAAGTCGCCTTGATGATCCAGCCAGTCGCCCACGATTAATCCCTTCATGGTGAGCCGCTTCGTGGTGATGTTGAAGAGATTGGCGGGACCAGGCTTTGGCTTGTCGTCGTTGTAGGAGGAGATGCCGCCGCAGGCAATGATGCGACCATGCACCCGCAACGCGGAGAGCGCGGCTTCCAAGGACTCGCCGCCGACATTGTCGAAATAAACGTCGATCCCTTTTGGCGCGGCGCAATTCAATTGATCGAGCGTTTGGCCGGTCTTGTAATTGAACGCGGCGTCGAATCCGCATTCGTCCAACAGACTCCTTATTTTCTCCGCGGAACCGGCCGAGCCAATCACGCGGCAGCCACGCAGTTTCGCCAGTTGGCCCGCCACATTGCCGACGGCACCCGCGGCGCCGGAAATGAAAATGACATCACCGGCTTTCACCTCGAGCAGCGTCAAGCCCGCCCAAGCCGTCATGCCGGTCATGCCGAGCGTGCCGAGGTGAACGGAGAGTGGCTGGACTGTCTTGTCCACCGCGCGAAAGTCTTTTGGCGCGGCGACGAAGGCTTCCCGCCAACCGTAGCGCGACACGACCACGTCGCCGGGCTTGAACCCAACCGCGCGCGATTCGACGATCTCGCCGATGGCGCCGCCCTCGAGTACCTGGCCGATTTCAAATGGCGGCACATAGGACTTTCCTTCGTTCATCCGGCCACGCATATACGGATCGACGGACATGAAGAGGTTGCGCACGAGCGCCTGCTGATCTTGCAGGGGAGGCAACGTGGTTTCGGCCAAAGTGAAATTGGCGGCGGTGGGAATGCCCTTGGGGCGTGAGGCGAGGCGGATTTCGCGGCTGGTGGCGAGTTTGGTCATGAAACAGGCGGTTGTTGTCAGCGAACCCTCTGGGGGGACGCGCATGGGGTGCGGAGCATAACCGGATGGCAGGCACTTCAATCCACAATGAGCGCGACGGAAGCCCCGCCACGCAATGCCTTGGAGTATGGACAGGTTTGGTGAGCTTCCTCCATGATGCGTCGCGCTTGATCGGGAGCGATGTCCGGGAGTCGGGCATGAAGCTCGACGGCAAGGCCGTAACCGCCCTTGTCGTCCTCGACAAGACTCACCATCGCACGCACGGCGGAACGTTGGACCGGAGTTCCGAGCTTCTTGGCCGCATTGACCAAGGCGCCGTGGTAACAGGCGGAATAGGCACCGGCAAACAACAGTTCGGGATTGGGGCCGCGCGTCTCGATGCCTTTCTCGAGTGGGTTTCCCAACGTGACATTGAGCAGCCCATCGGGCGATTGCACGGTCCCTGATCGTGCGCCTTTGGATATCGCCTCGGACGTGAATAGCGTTTTCAAACGGGAGTGATGCTGCGTGAGAGCGAAGCTTTGTTTCTATGGGGCGAAACCCTACTGCGACGATGAGTCATGCAATTGAGAATCCCGCCGCATCAAGAGCCGCATGCAGCTCTGGTTTGCCGTCGGATTCAATCAACTCGCCCTACCCGACGGTCACGCGGTCGGAATCCCACCCGAGGATCGTCGCCAGGGCACTCTTGAAGGCAGCTCCCACGCCCCGGTGTTCCCAGCCCTGTCCCCGTCCGGTTTTGATGGCGTCAAATCCCCGACCGGACCTGCCGGCATGCGTCGGGGAAATGGAATTGGGCGGGGCGAAGGCCGCTTGGAGGCACGCCATTCTCTTCCTTGGCCTCGGTGGCCGGCCTTGCCTCCCGACCCCGGGGGCGATAAACACGACGTCAATCCCGTGGAAATGCAGGAACGACGACGTCGTCTCCGTTCCGGATTCCCGCGGGCACCGCGCTTCGCATGCAATCTCCCGACGCCGCATCGCACCGGATCCCACGGCCGGAATGCCCGATCTCCCTTCGGCACCGCGCCCGCCGGGCCGCGCGGCCGCCCGGGTTCACCCTGATCGAACTGCTGGTGGTGATCGCCATCATCGCGATTCTGGCGGGCATGCTGTTGCCGGCGCTATCCCGCGCGAAGGAAAAGGCCCAGCGCATCGCGTGTCTTTCGAACCTGAAACAGCAGGGGTTGGCGTTCCAAATGTACGCGGACGACTACCACGATGTGTTTCCGACGGCCGACCAGACCACGGCGTGGCATCTCGACGCCCTGTACGTGATGAGCCGGGACCAGGGCTTGAAACTGATCAGCTACGGCATGGCCGGTGGCGGCGTCCGGAGCAATGCCGCGCAATTTGCCGACGACGCCAAGAACAAGCGGGCGCTTCCGACGACGTGGCGGTGTCCCTCGCGGAGCGACCCGCCGCGGCTCTTCGACGAGAAGGGCCTGTTGCACGTCGACAATTACATGATCCTCACCGGCCTTCGCGGCAGCGGCGCGCTGCCGGACCCGCGTTTCCGCGGTTCCAACTCGCCGGCGAAATCTTCCGACCCGGGCGGGCCGCTGACCGGCGACCACACCCTTGTGTTTCCGACGCAGAAAGCCTGGACGTCGAATCACGGGACGCGGGGTGCGGTGCCGGCGCTGGGGACCGTGAACGTGTATAACTCGCCGGCGGGGATCAACGAGTCATTCAGCGACGGGCATGCCGAATGGGTGAACCAGAACCGGTTCGAGCGCGCCGGTCCGAATCTCAACTACGCCAAGCCCCGTTGGTCGTCGGGATGGCCCTGGGATTGGGCGTGGGTCGAGTGAGGGACTCTTACCACCAACGGAAGCCGGGGTCGGGCGGCGGGGCGGCGAGCCAAGTCGGGGTTTCCTTGGGAAACTGGAAGAATTCCACGTGGGCATCGCCGAACAACATGTTGTAGCGGGCCTGGCCCTTGTAGTTGTGCCAATTGCTCCGCGGATCGTTGACGTCGCGGTTGGCATGCCACGTCCAGTCGCCCTGGACGATCTTGTTCGCGGGACTTTTCCCGACCTCGCTCCCCTTGATCGGCGTGGCCTCGTAGGTGCCTTTGGTCGCCTTCAGGTCCCCGGCCACGTGTTTCACCCGGAACGAGTCGTGCTGGAACTGGGGCAGGTAGCTGTTGCCGTACTCGTTGAAGCAGTGCTTCGCCTGGTATTCCTCGTCGCCCTTGTCCGCCGGACACCGGTAGAGCTCGGTCGTGCTGGTGTAGCGGTTGAGCGGGCGGTTGGTCGGGTCGATGGAAACGCCGAAAGACAAGGCCACGCCGGCATCGAGTTTGTACGTGCCCTTTTTCCCGCCGCCGGCGCCCCAACCCCACTGGGCGGGATAGGAGTCGGCGTTGTCGTCCACGTACATGTGGTAGGCGATGCCGATCTGGTGTTGGTTGCTGAGACAACGCGTTTGCTGGGCCTTGGCTTTGGCCCGCGACATCGCCGGCAGGAGCATGGAGGCGAGGATCGCGATGATGGCGATGACCACCAGCAACTCGATCAGGGTGAAAGCGGTTCCGGGATGTCGACGTTGCTTCATGGCGAGCCAAGGAGGCGATGCTGGCTAGGAGACTCGGGAAAGGCTCCTAGCGGAAGGGGATCCTGTAAATCCCGTTTGTGCCTTCCGGATGGACCGGGGCGCCTGCCGACGTCGTCGCGACCGACCTTTCTTCCGGGATGCCGGCGTCCCGGAAGAAATCCCGGAGCTTCTCCATGGAGTTCCTGATCCCGGCTTGCCAGCCTTCGAGCGGGCTTGCTACCGAGTGGCGTGCCTTCGTCGCCGATGAAATTCACCTGACCATGGAGGACAACCGCATTGTCACGGACATGTCGGGCAGGTTCGTGCGGCGTCGCCCGAGCCGCCAACGCCGCGCATGAAACCGGTCCTCTGGCTTTTTGGACTGCCCTGTTCCGGGAAGACGACGCTCTCGCGGGCGCTGGGGGAACACCTGCGTGCCGTGGGGGACCCGGTCGTGATCCTGGACGGCGACGACCTCCGTTCCGGACTCTGTGCGGACCTCGGTTTCAGCGATGCCGATCGCTGCGAGAACCTCCGCCGTGCCGCCCATCTCGCCCAACTGCTCGACCGGCAGGGAAGCCGGGTGATTTGCGCCTTCGTGACCCCGAAAGAGCATCATCGTCGACTCGTGCGGGGGATCCTCGGCGACCGCCTGCGTCTCGTTCACATCCACTGTCCGTTGGACACCTGCATCTCCCGCGACGTGAAGGGCCTCTACGCCAAGGCAGCGGCCCGGAAGATGAGCGGCATGACCGGGACCCAGGACGCCTTCGAACCGCCGGTCGATGCCGATGCGGTCGTGCAGACCCACGGGATGGGCGTGGAGGCGGCGCTGGCAAGACTGATCCAAATCCTGGAGGCATGCTGACATGACCGCTGGCGATTCCCCATCGGCATCGGCCGGGCGAGCGGCGCTGGCCGACTTCGAACCGGCCGACCTCGCGCGACGGTTCGCGGACTGGGGTTTCAAGCCCAGCCACGCCGCGCGGTTGCTCCGGGCCTACTACGGCGGGCACGATGCGCGCGACGACGCCGCGGTTCGATTGCCCCGTGGGCTCGACGAGCGCCTGCAGGCGGAACTCGCGCCCAGCGCGGCGTCCCTGGCGGCGCGCCAGGTCGCCGCCGACGGGACCACCAAGCTGCTGTTGCGACTCGGCGACGGCCGCACCGTGGAATCGGTGTTGATGCCCGACTTTCGGCGGGATCGAGCGGCGGGCTGCCTTTCGTCGCAGGTCGGATGCGCGATGGGGTGCGATTTTTGCGCGACGACCAAGACGGGGTTCGAACGCAATCTCACCGCCGGGGAAATGGTCGGGCAATTCGTCGCGCTGCGACGGGAAGCCCACGCCGCCGGGCGGACCCTTCGCACCCTCGTTTTCATGGGCATGGGCGAACCCTTGCTCAATCTGGACGCGGTTCTGGTGGCCGTGCGGCGGATCGCGGACAACGCGCTCGGCGGGGTGGGTTGGCGGGGGATCACCGTTTCCACGGTCGGCATCGTGCCCGGGATCGATGCCCTCGCGTCGACCGGACTGAACATCCACCTCGCGGTGTCGCTCCATGCCCCCGACGACGCGACGCGGGGTCGCTTGTTGCCGATGGGCAGGCGCCATTCGATCGCCGACATCCTGGCGGCGGCCGATCGGTTCCAGGCGCGGCGCGGGCGGCCGGTGACCATCCAGTATTGCCTGTTGGCCGGGGTGAACGATTCGCCGGAACACGCGCGGCTCCTCGTCGGGTTGCTGGCGGCGCGCCGGATGCACGTCAACCTGCTGCGGTACAACTCCACCGGGTTGAGCCTGCGCGGGATCGACTACCAACCGTCGCTCCCGGCGGTTGCCGACGCGTTCGCCGGCATCCTGAGCGCGCACGGGATCGTGGTGCATTTCCGGCGGTCGCGCGGCCCCGACATCGACGCGGCGTGCGGGCAGTTGCGCCGACGGGAAGCGTCGGAGGGAGGCTAGTGAGCCAAGCCGGCGTCCGGATGGATGGACGAGGGGGACTGCTCAGTCCGCGCCGTCGCGTGGCATCCGCGCCTTGACCAACTCCATGTAGTGCCGCTGGCGCCGGGCGCACTCGGCGTCGTTGTAGATCTCGCCGAACAGCCAGCGCATTCCCGATTCCAGTTCGGACACGGTCATGTGCTTTGGCCGGAAATTGACGTCGAACAAAGTGCACCGATCCCAGTAGCGCGGCTGCAGCAACCGTCCTTCCGCGGCGAGCCGCCGGTACAGCGGGGTGCCGGGAAACGGGGTCATCACGGTGATCTGCACCTCGAGCAGCCCGGACTCGCGGACGAAGTCCCGCACCCGTGGGAAGACCTCCGGCGTCTGGCTGTCGAGCCCGAGGATGAAGCAGCCGTTCACGGTGACGCCGTGCGACTGGATCCTGGCGATCGCCTCCAGATACCGGGCGCAGTGCCGGCGTTTCCAATCGTGGGGATCGAGCCGGGCCAGACCGTCCTCGGTCGGGCTTTCGAGCCCCACCAGGATCTGGCGGCACCCGCTTTCGGCCAACAACCGCAGCAACTCGTCGTCGTCGGCCACCGAGATGTCGGTCTCGGTGAACCAACTCACGCCCAGCGGCGTGATCGCCCGCAGGAATTCCTTCCCCCACCGCTTGTTGACGAAGGTGTTGTCGTCCGCCAGTTCGAGGAACGGATGGTCGGTGACGGCCATGGCGGCCTTGATTTCCGCGACGACCCGCTCGACGGGCTTTTGCTGGAAGCCCGAGGTGATGCGGATGCTGGCGGCGCAGAACTCGCAGTCCATGGGACAACCGCGCGACGTCTGGACGGTGAGGCGGTTGTAGGGCCGGCCGCGCAACAGATCGAAGCGGGGGAAGGCATGGTTCGGGGCCTGGAAGACGCCGGACCGGAGACCCTCGTAGCGGGGCTTGAGCCGTCCCCGGCGGAAGTCCTCCACCAATCGCGGCCAAGCGCCCTCGGCACCGTTGAGGACGATGCTGTCCGCATGCTGGGCCGCCTCGTCGGGCATGAGGCTCACGTGCAGCCCGCCCAAGACCACGGGCACGCCGGCGGCCCGGTACCGGTCCGCCAGTGCATAGGCCTCGTCGATCTGCGCCGTGAACGAGGAGATGCCCACGAGATCGAACCTCTCCAGCGGGTCGTCGGGCCGTGTCTCGCCGATTTCCCGGTAGGCCACGTCGATGTCCGGCGGGGTGAGTGCCGCGACGGTGAGGAGTCCCAGACTGGGGAGCGAGGCGATCACTTTCCCCCGGTTCACGAACCCGGGCAGCGTGACGCCGAGCTCCGCCAGCTCCCGCGTGCGAACCCGCACGCCACTCATTGCAATCAACCCGATGTTCACGAGGCACCCCCTTTCGTTTTGATGGCTTCCGCGACCGCTCCCGCCAACTGCCGCAGGGTCCGGATCTCGCCGAGTCGGGCGTCCTCGAACCGGACCTCGAGTCGATGCTCGACGGCCGCCAGCAACCGCAGCCGCGCCAGGCTGTCCAAGCCCAGTTCGCGGACCAGATCGGCGTCCGGATCGAAGTCCGAGACGTCCAGTCGGCATCGCCCCGCCAGAAGGGCCCGCAATTCGGATTCAAGTTCCTTTGGATTCATGTTTCGGAGACCTGCAGTTTGGCCCCGCAGGCGGCGGCCAGGGTTCGCCGGCGCACCTTGCCGGTCGCGGTGCGGGGAAGGGGTTGGTCCAGGCGGACGAATCGCTGCACGCGGAACCGCGGCGGCGCGAGTGCCCGGAGGTTTTCATAGGCTTCCCGCAGCGCCTCCTGCCGGACATCGGGGGAAGCCGGCACCGCGAACAGCGCCGGCACGTCGTTCCCGTTGGGGCCGCGCAGGCCGGCAACGCAGAATTCGGAGAACAGCGGGCTGCCATAATACGCCTCGGCTTCCTCCGGATACACGGTCTCGCCGTTGGCGGCGACCATCGCCTCCTTGATGCGGCCCGTGACGAAAAGGAATCCGTTCGCGTCCAGATGGCCCCGGTCCCCGGTCCTGAGCCAACCGTCGTCGAACGCGGCGGCCGTGGCGGCGGGATTACGATGGTATCCCCGCGTGACATTGGCACCCCGGACCTGGATCTCGCGGTGGGCATCGACGCGGACCGATATGCCCGGCAAGGGGCGGCCGACGGAACCGGCCGGGCATTCCGCGGCGAGACCCATGCTCACGACCGGACCGGCCTCGGTAAGCCCGTAGCCCACCTCGAGCCGGACCTCCAACGCGAGGGCGATTTCCGTCCAGGCCGGGTCGATCGCGGCACCGCCCACGATCAGGGTGTGGAGCGAGCCGCCCACCCGCGCGCGCGCCACGTCGCGGAGTTTCCCGAGGTCTTCCCGGGTCAATTCTTCCCGGATCCGCCGCGCGGTCTCGGCCGTGCTTTGGCCGCGCCGGGCCGCGTCGGCGTGGCCGCTTTCGACCAATCCGTCGACGACCTCCGCGTGCAGGGCGTCCAGCAAGGCCGGCACGCAGAGGGCGTGGGTGATGTGTTCTTCCCGCAGCGCGTCGGCGAGACGGTTGGGGAGGATGGACCCCGGGTACACCACGCGGGCGCCACAGGCGATGGGGCCGAGCAATCCCGCGGTCGTCTCGAAGAGATGTGCCGGGGGCAACATGGAGAGGAAGGCGTCGCCCGGCCGCGCCTCCCGCAAGGCGAGCAGGCCGCGAAGGTCGGCGAGGATGTTCGCGTGGGTGAGTTCGACGGCGCGCGGTTGGTCGGTGCTGCCGGAGGTGAACGCGAGGATTGCCAGCGCGTTGTCGTCGTCCCGCGCCCGAAGGTCCCCCGTCCCCGATTGGCCGGGGTCCGTCGTCGTGGGGCTTGTCGAGGGGCACTCGCCGATCCCGTTTTCCGGTTCCGTCGGCCGGACCAGTCGTTCCACGTCGATGCAGCGGACGGCGCGCAACCCGGCGGCGGCACGCTGGGTCCGTTCACCGAGGATGGCGGCCCTCGCATTCGCGAAAGCCGCGGCCCGGGCCACGATTTCCGGCGGGGTCTCGGCGGGAATGGGCACCGCCACCGCCCCCGCTTCGAGGATCGCGAACAACGCCGCCGCCCATTCGGGACGGGCGTCCAAGTGGAGCAATACTTTGTCCCCGGGCCGCAGATCCGCCCGGCGCAATGCCTCGGCACCCGTCCGCATCGCTCCGTGGAGTTCCCGGTAGGTGAAGCCGCCGCCGCCCGACGCGCGGGTCCAACCCACCGCCGGCGCGTCCGGATTCCTTTCGGCCGATTGCCGCAGCACGTCGCACAAGGTTTTCATGGTCGTGTGTTCAATGAGTTTGCCCGGCGCTGGGTTTCAGTCGCGGGCGGGATGCCGGGTCGGCGCGGCACCGAGGGCCGCGAGGACGAGGGCCAGGAACACGGCACCGGCCGGCAACGGGAGGAGGTATTTCAGCGGCGGGAAGACGGCGGCACCGAAAAGGACCAACGGGAGAAACACGTTCCCAAGGTTCATCGCGGTCGATGCCACGCGCCGGCCAAGCCGCCCCAGCGCGGTCACAGCCAGTTCCCGGGCCAACAGCAGGTTGAGGATGCCGATGCCGAAGAAGGCGATGTGGCCCAACCGCGCCAAACGCCGGGCCGTGGAGCCGTAGTCGCCCAGCCAACCGGGGACCGGCATGGGTCCGTCGAAGGACCACAGGCCCATGACCAAGCCGGTGAGCGCCCCCAGCGCGGCACAGGCCCAGCCCACCCGGCGGTTCCGGTCGCCGCCGCGCGAGTCCGGTCCCGGCCCATTCCCTGGCTGTTGCTGGTCGCTCCGGTTTGGCATGGCTTCCTTTTACCGCAGGCAACCGCCGGGGCGTCCATCGATATTCCCACGGCGTCCGATCGGGATTCCGATGCCGCGGCCGCAAGGGAAGGTGCCCGGCCCGTCGTGCCCGGCGCGGGGGAAGACGGTGGATTCGCGCTGGCGACCCGCGGCGTCGGGCGGTAAGCAAGCCGGCATGTTCTCCGTCCCGAGGATCCAAGCCGTGGCGGTCGCATTGGCGTGGGCGGTGCGTGCCGCGGTCGCCGCCGGGTTTCCGGAACCTTACGACTCGGAGAAAGCCGGGGCGCATCCGATGCCCCCCGCCGAGGCCTTGGCGGGATTCAAGATGCCCCCCGGATTCCAAGCCACGGTGTTTGCCGCCGAACCGATGGTCCGGCAGCCGATCTCGATGACCTTCGACGGGCGCGGTCGGCTTTGGGTGGCCGAGAATTACACCTACGCCGAGGCCAAGGTGAACTATGCCACCAACCTCAACGACCGCATCGTGGTGCTCGGGGATGCCGATGGCGACGGCGTGGCGGACTCCCGCAAGGTGTTCTGGGACGAGGGCAAGGTACTGACGAGCGTCGAGGTGGGACGGGGAGGCGTGTTCGCGCTGTGCCCGCCCACGCTCCTGTTCCTCGCGGACCACGACGGCGACGACAAGCCGGACGGGCCGCCGGAAGTCCTGCTGGATGGCTTCACGACGACGACCGGCAATCGCCACACGTTTGCGAACGGTCTGAAGTGGGGCCCGGATGGATGGCTGTGGGGGCGCATCGGCATCTCGAGCGGCGCCAAGGTGGGACGCCCGGGCGATCCCGATTCGGCGCGCGTGGAACTGCGCGGCGGCATCTGGCGGTATCATCCCGGACGCCGGGTGTTCGAGGCGGTGTGTCACGGGACGACGAACCCGTGGGGTCTCGACTGGAACGCGGAGGGCGAACCGTTTTTCATCAACACGGTGATCGGCCATTTCTGGCACGCGATTCCCGGCGCGCATTTCCAGCGGATGCATGGGGACGATGTGATGCCGCATGCCTACGGATTCATCGGGCAGCATGCCGACCATCATCATTTCGACACCGGCGCGGGCTGGACCAAGTCGCGGGCGGATGCGGGCGGGGTGGCGGCGCCGACGAGCGACGCGCTGGGCGGCGGACACGCGCACGCGGGCCTGATGATCTACCAAGGCGGGAACTGGCCGGCCGAGTACCGTGGCCGGGCATTCACGCTCAACCTGCACGGGCACCGCATCAACCGGGAGCGGATCGAACGGGACGGTTCCGGCTATGTCGCCCGACACCTTCCGGACCTGCTCTCGGTCCCGGACCCGTGGTTTCGCGGGCTCGATCTGGTCGCGGGGCCGGACGGCGGGGTGTTTGTCTCGGATTGGTCCGACACCGGCGAGTGCCACGACCACGACGGTGTCCACCGCAACTCCGGGCGGATCTACAAGGTGACCCATGGCAAGCCGGCGCCGGTGCGGTTGCCGGATCTGGCGAAGTTGCCGCCGGCCGGGTTGGCGACGCTCGCATTCGGTCCCGACGATTGGTTGGCGCGCCACGCGCGGCAGGAGTTGGCCGGCCGGGAGCCGGACGAGGGGACCCGCTGGGCCTTGGCCGCCACGCTCCGGGACGAATACCGGCGGCGGACAAATCCCGCCGACGCGCTTCGCGCGCTGTGGGCGCTGAACGCGCTCGGGACGTTGACGCCCGATTGGTTGGTGGCCCGCACGGGCGACGACGACGAACATGCGCGCAGCTGGGCGGTCCGGTTGCTGGCCGAACACTTCCGCGTGTCGGACCGCGGGGAAGGCGGCGCGACCGATCTCGACGCGGCGACGACGACGAAGGTGGTCGAACGTTTCGCGCGGTTGGCCGAGCGCGATCGTTCCGCCTTGGTCCGGCTTTACGTGGCGTCGTCCCTGCAGCGCCTCCCGTTCGCGGCGCGGCTCGCGATCGGCCGGCGTTTGGTGGCGCGAGCCGAGGACGTGGCGGACCACAACCTCCCGTTGCTCGAATGGGTGGGTCTGGAACCGGTGGTCGCGGCGGATCCGGACGCCGCATTGGAATTGATGGCGTCATCCGTCCATCCGGTGCTCCGGCGCCACATCGCCCGCCGGTTGGCGGAGGAAATCGATGCACGGCCCGGGCCCGTCGACCGCCTCCTGCGGTGGGCCACGGAGCGGGGCGCGACGGAGCAGGGGGACGTGGCGGCCGGATTGTCCGACGCGATGCGGGGAAGGCGTCGCGCGGCGGCACCCCGGGCTTGGGATCGGTTCGCGGCGCTGGCGGGACAATCGCCGTCGGCGGACACGCGGGACCGGGTGCGGGGGTTGGGCGCGGTGTTCGGCGATGGACGGGCGCTCGGCGAGCTGCGGGCGTTGGCCATGGACCCGAAGGCCGATGCCGTCGCGCGGCGGACGGCGTTGCGGGCGTTGGTGGAGGCGCGCGCGGACCAACTCGGGGCGTTGTTGCGGGGGTTGGTCGACGACGGCGCGCTGCGGACGGCGGCGTTGGTGGCATTGCTGGAGACGAACGATCCGGATGCCGTGGCGTTGGCATCGTCCCGGATCACGTGGCTGGGGATCGAGGAGCGTCCGGCCTTGCTGGCCGCGATGGCCTCGCGTCCCGCGGCGGCATCGGCGCTGCTCGACGCCGTCGCGGCGGGCCGATTGCCGCGTGCGGACGTCAGTGCCTTCCACGCGCGGCAGATCGCGGGATTGGGCGACCCGCGGTTGGCGCGGCGTTTGTCGGAGGTGTGGGGATCCGTCCGCGTGGACCAAGGCCAGCAGAAGGTCCTGGTGGACCGGTGGCGCGCGCGCCTCGCGCCGGCGAAACTCGCGGGCGCGAGTGCCCTCCGCGGTCTCGTCGTGTTCCGGAAGACCTGTGCCGCCTGCCACCAACTGTTCGGCGAAGGGGGCACGGTGGGACCCGACCTCACCGGATCGGGCCGCGCGAACCTCGACTACCTGTTGGAGAACATCGTGACGCCCAGCGCGGTGGTCCCGGCGGATTACCGGGCAACCGTGGTGACGCTGGCGGACGGCCGGACGTTGACCGGACTCCTGCGGGACGCGAACGCGAGGGCGGTGACACTGGTGACGCAGGGCGAGCGGGTGACGTTGGAACGGCGGGAGATCGCGCGCTTGGACACGCTGGATCAATCGCTCATGCCGGACGGGTTGCTGGACGGATTGGCGGAGAGCGAGGCCCGGGATCTGGTCGTCTACCTCATGCAACCGCGCCAGGTGCACGCGGAGTAGGCCCCGGCGTTTCATCCCGGGTCCGCCGTCTTTCGGCGTCGGCGTGCGGCGCGTCCGCCCGCGTGCCGCGATGGCCCGCGGCGTGGGTTGGCCTTGATAATCCTTGATGAAAATCGGGCCGGAAGATTATCCAAGGCACACCCAATGAAACCAATCATCCCTCGCCACGGGGCCCCGAGGATTGGCTTCGCGATGCCCGCATGGGCGGCCGTCACGATCGCGTGGGGTTGGCTGCCGCGCTTGGTTTCGGAAACCCGCGCCGGCAGCGACGGGGAACTCGCCCTCGAGGACGGCTTCCATACGCAGGCCGCCGCGTTGCCGGACGGATCGGCGGTCGACGTGGCCGTGGAGCTTTCGGTCGCGGTGGAATTCACGGCGGCTGCGTCCCGTCCGGATTTCGTGGGCGCGAACGGAACCGCGTCGACCCGATTCTTCCGGTTGCGCCATCCGTGAAGGGAGCAACCACGGCACCGTGAAGGCGAACCTGCATCCGAGGTCCCGATTGGCCTGGCTGGCCGGCTTTTCCGTCGCCATGGCCATCGGTCCGTGCGCGGCGGCGGATTCCGGGGCCCGGTGGCCCCAGTTCCGCGGGCCGGACGCCTCGGGGACCGACGTTTCCAAGCCGCTCCCGATCGCATGGGACTTGGCCACCGGGGCAAACGTCCGTTGGAACATCGAGGTTCCGGGACTCGCGCATGCCTCGCCAATCGCGTGGGGCGACCGCGTGTTCGTGACGACGGCCACCAAGCCCGGGGAGTCGGAACTCCGGGTCGGTTTGTACGGCGACATCAAGTCCGTCGCCGAGAAAGTGCCCCACCAATGGCGCTTGATGGCCTTCGAACTCCGGACCGGCAAACCGATCTGGTCGACCGCACCCTTCGAGGCCGTGCCGAGGATCCAGCGGCATCCCAAGGCCACGCACTGCAACTCGACGCCCGCCATCGACCGCACCCACATCGTGGCGATGTTCGGTTCCGAGGGGTTGTTCTGTTTCGACACCGTGGGGCGACTCCGGTGGCGACGGGATTTCGGCAAGCTGGACGCCGGGTACCACGAGGTGCCGGGAGCGCAGTGGGGATTCGCGAGTTCGCCGGTCCTGCGCGACGGCCGCGTGTACGTGCTCGCGGACGTCCAGAAGGATTCGTTCGTGGCGGCGCTGGACGCCGACGACGGACACACGTTGTGGCGTGCCGAGCGTCGCGACGTGCCCACCTGGGGAAGCCCCGTGCTCGTCGAATCGGACGGCGGCCTGCAGGTGGTCGTGAACGGTTGGCACCATTCCGGCGCGTACGATGCCGCGACGGGGAGGGAACTCTGGCGCCTCGACGGCGGCGGCAACATTCCGGTGCCGACCCCGATCCATGCCCACGGCCTTGTCTACCTGACCAGTGCCCATGGCAATGCCCGGCCCATGCGCGCGATCCGGACATCGGCCCGGGGCGACATCACCCCGGCGGACATCGGGGGCACCAACGAGGCCATCGTGTGGGCGCATCCGCGGCAGGGTTGTTACCTGCAGACACCCTTCGTGGTCGGCACGAACCTTAGGGGGATGCACCGACAACGGCGTGTTGACGTGTTTCGACGCCGCCACGGGAAAGATCCATTACGGCGAACGCTTGGCGAATGGCGGGCAGGCCTTCGCGGCGTCGCCGGTGTCCGACGGACGGCACCTCTATTTCGCGAGCGAGAGCGGGGAGGTCCACGTCGTGGAAGCGTCGGCGCGGTTCCGCGTGGTGGCCACGAACCGCCTCGGCGAAACCTGTCTGGCGTCGCCCGCGATCGCGGACGGGAACCTGCTGTTCCGGACCCGCGGCCATCTGGTCGCGATCGGGAATCCACCCGATTGATCCGGCCGTTTTCCTTCCGCCGGCGTCCCGTCCGCCGATCGTCGGCCCGAGGCCGCGGATCCACGGCGAAGGGCCGGGGACCGTCGGCCCCATGGGGCGCCCATTTGGCATGGCGATGCGCCATCCGGAGCGACGCCGGTCCCGCCGGAGCCGTCGGGAAAAATGCCGCTTGAAACACGGGGTGCCGGGGGGCGCATGCTCGGGTCGTGAACTCCCCGATGTCACGCCGCGCCTTCCACCGGCGTTTCGCGGGCGCCGGCGCTTTGCTGCTCGCGTCGCCCGCATGGGCGCAGTCCGAGCCCGTCGCCCCCGCGATCATCCGGGGTTCGCTCCCGTCCGTCGCCAACGGCATCGCGAGCGGCGACGTGACGGAATCCGGCGCGGTGATCTGGAGCCGCACCGATCGACCCGCGCGGATGGTGGTGGAATGGGACACCGACGCGGGGTTCGGTTCGGCCCGCCGCGTGGTGGGGCCCGTGACCGGGCCGGAGGCGGACTTCACGGCGAAGATCCTGCTCGGCGGCTTGCCGGCCGGGGCGCGGATCCATTACCGCGTCCGGTTCGAGGAATCGCAGGGCGGCGCGGGCGAGGCGGTGGCGGGTTCGCTGACCACGGCGTCGCGCGAATCCGACTCGGAGGTGCATTTCGCGTGGTCGGGCGACACCTGCGGGCAGGGCTTGGGCATCGACGAATCGCGGGGCGGGATGCGGACGTATGCCGCGATTCGTTCGAAGCAACCGCAATTCCTCGTGCACAGCGGCGACACCATCTACGCGGACAACCCGCTGAAGGCGCGGATGACGCTGCCGGACGGCAGCGTCTGGAAGAATCTGGTGACGGAGGAAAAGTCGAAGGTGGCGGAGACGCTGGCGGAGTTCCGGGGCAACTACCGGTATTCGCTGTTGGATCGGCACGTCCGGGAACTGTACGCGGACACGCCGTTGTTCGTGCAATGGGACGACCACGAGGTGTTGAACAACTGGTGGCCGGGCCGGCAATTGCCGCCGGGGGTCGGATACCAGGTGCGCGACGTGGACCTCCTGGCGAAGCGGTCGCGGCAGGCCTTCTTCGAGTACCAGCCCATCGCGCGGCATCCCGACCAGCAGATCTACCGCAGGATCCCGCGCGGACCGCTCTGCGAACTGTTCATGCTCGACGAACGCAGCCATCGGGCGCCGAACGGCCCGAACCGACAGCGGGAGCGCGGGCCGGACACGGACTTCATGGGCCGCCCGCAGGTCGAATGGCTCAAGGCCGCGTTGGCATCCAGTCGGGCGACCTGGAAGGTGGTCTGCAGCGACATGCCGATCGGGTTGGTGGTGGGCGACGCGAACGGCGCCGAAAGCTTTGCGAACGGCGACGGGCCGCCGCTGGGCCGGGAGTTGGAGGTCGCGGACCTGCTTTCCCATCTCAAACGCGAGAAGGTCCGCAACGTGGTCTGGCTGACGGCGGACGTGCATTACTGCGCGTCGCATTACTACGACCCGGCGAAGGCGCGTTTCGGGGATTTCGACCCGTTTTGGGAGTTCGTGAGCGGCCCGTTGCACGCGGGCACGTTTGGTCCGACCGCACTCGACGACACGTTCGGTCCGCAAGTGCGCTACAGTTCCCGGGCCCCGGGCGCGCCGACGGCCGGTCCATGGACGCCGCACCAGTTTTTCGGAACGGTGCGGATCGACCCGCGGACGAAGGCGGCGACGGTGACCCATTTCAACCGGGACGGCACCAGGCTGTGGGACGTCGAACTGGAAGCCCGGGGGTAGCGTCCATCCGGGGCCGGGGCCTTGCGCGGGACCGGCACGGCACGTAGCTTCGCGGCCGGTGGTTTCAAATCTCTGACGCATGTCCAACTTCGAAGTGCAATCGGGCTATCCGGTCGCGGCGGATCTCAACGCAGGGGATCGGGCCGCATTCATCTCGCGCACGTACGCGCACCTTGCCGGTTCGGTGCTGGCATTCATCGCCCTGGAGTTCGTCCTGCTGCACTCGCCCGCGGCCGGCCTGATGGCGGCGGCCCTTGGCGCGGGGAAGGTCGCGATCCTGGTCGTGATGTTCGCGTTCATGGGCATCAGTTGGCTCGCGCAGAAGATGGCCGACGATTCGGCATCCCCCGCCGTGCAGTACGCGGGGCTCGGGCTGTACATCGTGGCCGAGGCGTTCTTCTTCCTGCCGCTGATCATGATGGCGGCCGCGTTTGCGGGACCCAACGTCATCCCGATGGCCGCCGCCATCACCGGCGCCATGTTCCTCGGGATTACCTTCGTGGCCTTCACGACGAAGAAGGATTTCTCGTTCCTGGGCGGCATCCTGAAAATCGCGGGCTTCGTCGCGATGGGAATCATCGTCGCCAGCATCGCTTTCGGATTCGACCTCGGCCTCCTGTTCTCGGGCGTGATGGTGGTCTTCGCCTCGGCCGCGATCCTCTATTCGACGTCGAACATCATGCATCGCTACGGCCCCACCCAGCACGTGGCCGCCGCGTTGGCACTGTTCGCGTCCGTCATGCTGCTGTTCTGGTACGTCCTGCGCCTGTTGATGGGCAGTCGCCGGAATTGACCGGGTTGTCCTGATCCCGGGACGACGTTTGGATCGCATGCGGCGTGTTCCCCGGCGGGACACGCCGCGGTTGTTTGGAGGGGAACCCATGGAACACGGGGAGAGCGCGATGGCCGGTGACGACGCACGGTCGCGGTTCCATCTCGACGGTTTTCTCCTGGCCGGAGCCACGCTCGACGACGCGACCCTCGACGTCCTTTGCGCGTCGTGCGGCGGGGAAGGCGGGGCCGGTCGGCGCAATCTCCTCCGCGACGTGCCCGCGGTCCGTGGCTTCGTGGACGACCCGCGTGTGGCGGGATGGGTAGGACTCCTGCTGGGTCCGGGAGCGTTTTGTGTCCGAGCGCTTTGGTTCGACAAGAATCCCGCGGCCAATTGGCGCGTGCCTTGGCATCAGGACACCGCGATCGCCGTCCGCGAACGCCGGGAACTTCCCGGCTGCCACGGTTGGTCCACGAAGGAAGGGGTGCCCCATGTCCACCCGCCCGTGGAGATCCTCTCGCGCATGCTCGTGCTGCGTTGGCATCTGGACGCCTGCGGCGCCGACAACGGACCGCTGCGCGTCCTGCCGGGATCCCATCGCGCGGGACGACTCGACGGGGCGGGGATCGCGCGGTGGCGTCGGGCGACCCGGGAGACGACGTGTCTGGTGGCCCGTGGTGGGCTGCTGGCCATGCGACCCCTGTTGCTGCACGCGTCGTCCCCGGCGTTGTGTCCGTCCCACCGCCGCGTCCTGCATCTTGAATTCGCGGTGGATGGATTGCCGGGAGGGCTCGAGTGGCACGACCGGGTGGGCGCGGGGTAACGGCCCGGAAACACAGCGTCCTTGCCGCGTGCGGCGACCCGGGGGCATCGTGACCGCCACGCGAACCGCGATTTCGAAATGAAAGCACTCCAGCTCGAGAAACCCCGCGAATGGCGGATCATCGACATCGACGAACCGCCGGCTCCCGGGCCCGGCGATGCCGTCGTCAGGGTCCACCGCGTGGGGATCTGCGGCACCGACTTCGGCGGGTACCTCGGCAAGATGCCGTTTTTCTCCTACCCCCGGATTCCGGGGCACGAACTTGGAGTCGAGGTGGTGGCCGTCGGGGAAGGGGTGGCGAACGTGCGGATCGGGGACCGATGCGCGGTCGAACCGTACATCAATTGCCAGAAGTGCCATTCGTGCCGGCGGGGTCTCACCAACTGCTGCCAGTCGAACCAGACCCTCGGTGTCCATTGCGACGGCGGTCTCCGGCGCCTGTTCACCGTTCCCGCGCGGAAGCTGCACGTCTCCGGGAAGCTGGGGTTCGCGCCGCTCGCGTTGGTCGAGACCCTGGCCATCGGCTGCCATGCCGTGAATCGCGGCGGCCCGGTGGCCGGCGAGACCGCGCTGGTGATCGGCGCGGGACCCATCGGGTTGAGCACCATCGAATTCACCAAGCTGTCCGGTGCCCGTACCATTGTCCTCGACGTCAACGAACAGCGGTTGGAGTTCGTCCGCCGCGTGATGGGGGTGCCCGACACCGTGCTGGTCCGGGGCGACGGGTCGGAACTCGAGGCCGTCGCGGCGCTGACCGGCGGCGACTTCGCGGAAGTCGTGGTGGACGCGACCGGTTCCAACAAGTCGATGTCCGGAGCCCTCCAGTACTGTTCGTTTGGCGGGCGTTTGGTGTACGTGGGGATCACCCAGGCCGAGGTGTCTTTCGCGCACGCCCCGATCCTCCACCGCCGCGAGTTGACCGTGATGGCGAGTCGCAACGCCTTGGCGCCCGATTTCGCCCGGATCATCGCCCTGATCGAGGAGGGACGGATCGACACGCGGCCGTGGATCACCCACGAGGCCGGGTTCGACGACGTGCCGGCGGTGTTCCCGGTCTGGATGGATCCCGCGAGCGGGGTGATCAAGGCGATGGTGGCGCTATGAGCGCCCTCATGCCGGCGGGTGACAGGCACTGGGCGGGCGGTATGCTGTCCCGCGTGAAGCGTTATCTGGCGATGGTGATGGCGGCGGCGAGTTGTCTCGCGGTCTCGGCCGCGGAGCGGGTCTTCGATTTCTCGGCACCCGAAGGGAAGTTGCCCGACGGTTGGAAGCCCGCGCTCGCGGGTGGCGGGAAGCCCGGGGAATGGAAGGTGCTTTTCGACGCGGTTCCGCCCTTGATCAAACCGATCAGCCCGTTGGCGGAGCAGACCGCCCGACGCGAGGTCCTGGCCCAGGTCTCGACCGACCCCACGGACGAACGCTTCCCTTTGCTGGCGTTCGGGGGCGACCGTTACCAGGACTTCACCGCCAGACTTCGGTTCAAGATCGTTTCGGGCGCGGTGGAGCAAATGGCCGGGTTGGCGTTCCGGATGCAGGACGAGAAGAACTTCTACGTGGTCCGCGCGAACGCGAAGGAAAACAACGTGAAGTTCTACAAGTTCGTGAAAGGCGAGCGCGGGGAGGCCACCGGAAACAACCTCCCGGTGAGTCGCGGCGAATGGCACGAGTTGGTCGTGAGTTGCAAGGGCAACGCCATCGACATCCAGTTCGACGGCCGCACGGCGATCCCGACCCTCAACGACAACTCGCATTCGTCCGGGCGGATCGCGTTGTTCACCAAGTCGGACTCGATTTCCTATTTCTCGGATTTGCGGATCGATTATCGGCCGGTGGAAAGTCTCGCCGAGACCCTATTGAAAACGACCCTGGAGGCCCAGTCCCGTCTGGTGGACCTCCAGATCTATGGACGAAGGCCGGGATCCAAGGATCTGGTCCTGCTGGCCGGCAAAGCCGTCGCGGAAGTTGGGAAAACGGCGGGTGAAACCGAAAGGAAAGTGTTGGCCGAGAACCGGGCGTACTACTCCAAGAACGAGAAGGTCGCGGTCGTCACCCACCCGTTGCACGATCGCAACGGGGATCCCATCGGGGTCGCCCGTTTCGTCATCAAGGCCTACCGGGGGCAGTTGGAAGCGGCGACGCTCGGTCGGGTTTTGCCCATCGTGCAGGATATGGAGCAGCGGATCGGGGGGGCATCGGAATTGACCGAGTGACCCGGGCTGCCCCGGGGCCCGGATGTGGCGCCGGGGTGACCGGTCGGTGACGGGACGGCCCCCTATACCTCCGACGTGGCAGCGTGGGTTGCGAGGCATTCCTGAATTTGGCAAGAGTGATGCTCTCGAGTTCGGGAATGAGAGCCGCCGTATTCCTCGAACGCGATGGGATCCTGAATGCCATCGAAGTCCAGCGGGGCCAACCCGTGGTGCCCTTGCGACTGGAGCAGTTCAAGATCATCGAATCCGTCCGCCCGCTCGTCCAGGCGCTCAAGGACGCCGGCCTCGTCGTGTTGGTGGCCACCCACCAGCCGGCGGTGTCGCGCGGTGATCTCCCCCGAAACGAACTCGACCTGATGCACCGGGTGCTGCGGCACAAGCTTCCGGTGGACGACATCCTGCTGTGCGCTTCGGACGATTCCTCGCATCCGTGTTACAAGCCCCACCCGGGCCTGTTCCTGGAAGCGGCGTTCAAGTGGACCCTCGACTTGGACCGTTCCTTCGTGATCAGCGACAAATGGCAGGATGCCAAGGCGGCGCAGGTCGCCGGTTGCACCTCGGTGATGGTCAATTCGCCGTGGGTGGGCGACGACCACCATGACTTCCTGGTCGACACCGTCGAAACGGCCGTCAAGAAAGTGCTCCTGTTGCACGCCGCGCCTGTTTCGTACACCGCGATGGCCTAGCCAAAGCCGGCCCGAAAGGCAGGAAGTTCTCCCCGTTCGCGGACGGGTGTTTGGTTCCGCGCGTGCCCGCCTAATCCCTCCAGACCACCCGTCCGCCAACAAT
Source organism: Verrucomicrobiota bacterium (assembly GCA_008933025.1). Taxonomy (GTDB): domain Bacteria; phylum Verrucomicrobiota; class Verrucomicrobiia; order Limisphaerales; family UBA9464; genus UBA6176. Next base: position 8,729 of record WBXI01000019.1, on the reverse strand, counting down.
GGTGGCCGTCGCCTTGCCGCGCAGTTGCCATTGGTGGAAAGGATTGTTCCGCGATTTGCTGGCGGTGTCGTGCCGATCGCAGGTCCAGCGACGGTCCGGATCGATCACGGTGACGTCGCTGACCGCACCGACCGACAGCGTGCCGCGTCCCTGGTCGAGTCGGAGCATCTTCGCCGGGTTCCACGTGAGTTTGGCGAGGAGTTCCCGTAGCGGAAGGCGTCCGGTGTGGAACAGTTGCATCAGTGACAGCGACAGCTCGGTCTCGAGCCCCACGATCCCGAAGGGCGCATAGTCGAATTCCACCTCCTTCTCGGCCTCGGTGTGGGGCGCGTGGTCGCTGGAGATGATGTCGAGCGTGCCGTCGACCAAGGCATCGAGGACGGCCGCCCGGTCCGCGGCGGAACGCAGCGGCGGGTTCATTTTCCAATGGGTATGGTAGGACGGCCACGCGGGCAACGGGTGGCCCTCGAAGAAACGTGCGGCGAGATCGAGTCCGTCCGCGCTCCAGAACTCGTCGCTGCCGGCGACGCAGGCGTCGGTGAGGACGAAATGATGGGGACAAGCCTCGCCCGAGATGGGAACGCCGCGGGCACGTGCCTCGCGGAGCAGGCGGATGCTGCCGGCGGAACTGAGGTGTTGGCAATGGACGTGGGTGCCCGACTGCTCGGCGAGCAGGATGTTGCGGGCCACGATCATTTCCTCGCCGGCCGAGGGCCAACCGCGCAGGCCCAGCACCGTGCTCCAGTAGCCCTCGTGCATCACGCCGTCGGTGACCAAGCCATAGTCCTGGCAGTGGTCCATCACCGGCAGGCCGAATTGGCGCGCGTACTCCAGGGCCCGCCGCATCAGGTCGTTGTTCTGGATGCAATGACCGTCGTCGGTGAGCGCCACCACCCCGGCGCGGGCGAGGGATCCGATCGGGGCCAATTCCTCGCCGGCGATTCCTTTCGAGAGTGCGCCGGTGATTTCCACGCGGACCACCGCCTGGCGGGCCTTTTCCTGGACCAGCGCCACCGTCGACGCGCTGTCGATGGAGGGCGCGGTGTTGGGCATGCACACGATGGTGGTGAATCCACCGCGGGCCGCCGCATTCGCGCCGGTGGCGATGGTTTCCTTCGCGGACTGCCCGGGTTCGCGCAGGTGGACGTGGAGGTCGACGAGGCCCGGGCACACGACTTTGCCGCGGCAATCGATCCGTTCCGCGTCCGCGGGTGCCTTCGAAGCGGCGTCTTGGCCCACGGTCGCGATCCGGCCGTCGAGTATCAGAAGGTCGCCGGTTTCGTCGCGGCCGGAAGCGGGATCGATGATCCGTCCGCCGGAAAGGAGCAGTGCGCGCATCGGTTCGAACCTACCGTGCGTGGCGTCGGGGTGAAATTGAAAACCGGGCAGGGGAAACCGTTCGTCCACCGGTTCGATGCGTGGGCACCCTTCCGGGGTCCCTCCGTGGTTTTTGGCGGGACCTTGGGTCCAGTCTTCCGGACGGATCGGCTTGTGTGTGTCGCGGGTGTGCGCCGGCACCGATTCCCGAAGGTCGCCCGACCCCGCGAATGCGGCCGCCACACGGGACGGGACACTCGCCAGGGCTGGCCTCGGACGAACGTGGTGGTTGTATCGGGACCGTTTGGTGGACGACGACCGCGTTCGCGTGCTCCCGATGGCCGGTGTTTTTGTCCGGCGCATTGACAGGTCGCCGGTCGCCGGGCAATTTGAAGAAGTTGGTACTGCGGGTGTAGCTTAGTGGTAAAGCTCCAGCCTTCCAAGCTGGCTAGGAGGGTTCGATTCCCTCCACCCGCTCCAATGTTTCCCCGCCCTCGTTCCCGACTCCACGCCATTGGCCGTGGGTGGGTTCCGGGCAGGGGGTGCCCGTTGATTTTGGCCAGAGCCCGCGCTGGCGTCGAAGGGGCCCGGTCGGCTAGGCTCTCTCCATGCCTCAAGGCTTGGGCTCGGTTCCGGAAGGGACTCCCATCGTAGATTCTGGCCGCGAAATCGGTTCCGAACCGCTGTTGTCCGACGTGCCCACGCCATCCATCCCGCGCCCCGAGTTGCCGCGCGCGCTGGAGTTGTTGCGTTGGATGCAGTTGGCCCGGCATCTGGACCGCGTCGAAATGGAACTCGTCAATCGTGGCGAGGCGTTTTTCCACGTCGGCGGCAGTGGCCACGAGGCGGTGGCGGCCCTGGCCGCGCATCTGGTTTCGGACGACTGGTTGCACCTCCACTACCGCGACAAGGCCCTGATGCTGGCCCGGGGCATTCCCCCGGTTCAGTTCTTTCACAGTCTCCTGTGCACCGCGCGGTCGCATTCCGCCGGCCGGCAGATGAGCGCCCATCTCAGCGCGCCGGATCTCCACGTCCTCAGTCTGGTGGGTCCCGTGGGCAACAACGCGCTCCAGGCGGTCGGCGTCGCCCATGAATTGGTGGCGCGACGCGGTCGTGCCGGAACTTCGAGATCCATGCCCGTCGTCGTGTGCGCGATGGGCGATGGCACCACCCAGCAAGGCGAGGTGCTCGAGGCCATCGCGGAGGCCGTCCGCTCCTGCCTGCCCGTCCTGTTCCTGGTCGAGGACAATGGCCTTGCCATCTCCACGCACACGCGCGCCAAGACGTTCTACGATCGTCCGTCGGGTCCCGCCTCCGAGTTCCACGGCATGCCGATCGAACGCCTCGACGGGCGCGATGCCTGGGAATGCCACCGGTCTTTCGGCGATCTCGTCCGTCGGGTCCGCTCCGGCGAGGGACCGTTGCTCGCGGTCGTCGCCGTCGAACGCCTCACCCACCACACCAATGCCGACGACGAACGGGTCTACCGCGGGGAATCCGAGTTGGAGCGCGCGCGCGCGACTTCGGATCCCATCGGGGTCCTCGCCTCGCGCCTTGCCGTCTCGGGGGTCGCGGGAGCGGAACTGGATGCCATCGCGGCGGAGGCGGATCGGGCCGTCCGCGCGGCGGTGGAACCGGCGCTGGCGGCGCCCAACCCGACGGCCAATCACGACGCCCGCGCGCCTTGGACCGGACCCGCGACGACGGCGGGGGTGGGCGACGCGCCCGACGGGCGTTCGCGCACCATGCTGGAGGCGATGCGCGACGTCCTGCGCGAGCAATTGGCAGCGGACGACCGGGTCACCCTGTACGGCGAGGACATCGAGGATCCGAAGGGCGACGTGTTCGGGTTGACCCGCGGGTTGAGCCGGGATTTCCCGGGGCGCGTGACGAATGCCGCCCTGACGGAAAGCACGATCGTGGGCGTGAGCATCGGCCGCGCGTTGGCGGGGGGGCGGCCCGTCGCTTTCGTGCAGTTCGCGGATTTCCTGCCGCTGGCGTTCAACCAGATCGCGAGCGAATTGGCCTCGATGTGGTGGCGGACGGATGGCGGGTGGACCGCGCCGGTGGTGGTGCTGGCTCCCTGCGGCGGGTATCGGCCGGGGTTGGGACCCTTCCACGCCCAGACGTTCGAGGCGACCTTTGCCCATGTTCCGGGACTCGACGTGGTGATGCCGAGCACGGCGGAGGATGCGGCGGGCTTGTTGCGGGGCGCGTTGGCGGGGGGGCGTCCGACGTTGTTCCTCTACCCGAAGATGCTGCTGAACGACGCCTCGGTGGCGACGCGGCGCGACGTGGGGAAACTGCTGCAGGTGCCGGGACACGCGGCCATCGGGATGGAGGGCGACGAGGTGGTGCTGGTGAGTTGGGGCGCGACCGTGCCCCTGTGCCGGCGGGCGGCGGAGGCGATGCGCGCCGCGGGCGTGTCCTGCGGCCTCGTGGACCTGCGTTCCATCAGTCCATGGGATTCCGAGGCGGTGCTGGCGGCGGCCCGGCGGGCCCGGCGGGTGATCGTGGTGCACGAGGACAACCACTCCGGCGGCTTCGGCGCGGAGGTGGTCGCGACGATCGCGGAACACGCGGGCGTGCCGGTGGCGGTGCGGCGGGTGACGCGACCGGATACCCACGTGCCGTGCAACTACGTGAACCAACTGGAAGTGTTGCCGTCGTTGCGTCGGATCCTCGCCGCCGCGGCGGAACTCTGCGACCTCGAGGTGACGTGGCCCGAGGCCATCGGCGAGGGGGCGGGCGTGTTCGTCCTCGAGGCGGTGGGATCGAGTCCGGCCGACCAGAACGTGACGGTGGTGGAATGGAAAGTCCGCGTGGGCGATGCGATCCGCGCGGGGGACTTGCTCGCGGAATGCGAGGCGGACAAGGCGACCTTCGACCTGCGCGCGCCGGTGGGAGGCACCATCGCGTCGCTCCTGCCGCCGGGCGAGACCGTCAAGGTGGGCACGCCTTTGGCACGGATCGCGGGGCATGCGAACGCGCCGGCCGTGGTGCGCCGCGTGCCGTCCGACCCGAAGCCGGAGGTGCGTCGCCGGGCCGGGACCCCGGCGGCGGTGGCCGCGCGGTCCGATCCCTCGGTGCAGGCGGGGCCCGCCTCGAATTCGGCCGACCTCGTCGGCTTGACGGGAATCGCGTTCGTCACCGGGTCGGTGACGGTGCAAAACGAGGAATTGGCGGCGCGGTTCCCGGGCCGGACGCCGGCGGACATCGTGCAGCGAACGGGAATCGAGACGCGGCATTACTGCGGTCCCGACGAGACCGTGCTGACGCTGGCGACGGCGGCCGCGCGGCAGGCGTTGGCGACGGCGGGATTGGGATTGGCGGATCTCGACGCGATCCTCGTGAGCACGAGCACGCCTTTGTCGATCAGTCCGAGTCTGGCGTGCCGGTTGCACCACGAGTTGTCGCGGTCCGGCGCCGGGAAGGACGTGCAGGCCACCGACATTTTGGCGGCGTGCAGCGGGTGGTTGTACGCGTTGCAGGTGGCCCACGACCTGTGCCGGGCCCGGCCGGCGGCGAACGTGCTGGTGGTGACGGCCGAGGCGATGTCGCGCTTTCTCGATCCCAACGATTTCGACACGGCGATCGTGTTCGGGGACGCGGCGACGGCGACCGTGGTGCGGGGAGCGGCGAACATGGCCTCGTGCCGGATGCGGTTGCGTCGGCCCATGCTCTCGGCGCGGGGCGAGGACGGCAGCATCCTGAATCTCGGCCGCATCACGCCGTCGGGTTGCGCGCCGGTGGAGATGCACGGCGTGAAGGTGTTCCCGCTCGCCGTGCGCCAGATGAACGCGATGCTGCAGCGGGCGTGCGCCGAGGCCGGGTGGAAGGTGCCGGACCTCGATTGGATCGTGCCGCACCAGGCCAACGGACGAATCATCGCGGCGGCCCAGCAACGTTCCGGGGTCCCGGCATCCCGGGTGGTGAGCAACGTCGCGCGCTACGGCAACACCTCCTCGTCGAGCATCCCGATCGTTCTCGCCGAAATGGCGGCGGCCGGCCGGGCAGGGCGCGTGGGGTTGGCGGCGTTCGGCGGTGGGTTCACGTTCGGCGCCGCGGTGATGGAAATGGACTGAGGGCCTCGCCCATTCGTGGGAAGCGATAAGGCGTGAGTTCGGCCGGCATCGGGTGCCATCTTCGGCCAGCTCCCCCCGATGACGCACCGCCGAATCTCCAGAACTGGGCCGGCCCGTCGCCGCTTTGCCGCGGCGCTGTTCGGCGTCGCCGCCGCGATGGGTTGGCACGCGACGGCCGCACCGGCAGCCTTCGACACGACCGTCCGGCCCCTGCTCGCCAAGTATTGCACCGGCTGTCACTCGGCCGAGAAACACAAGGGCGACCTCGATCTCGAGCGGTTTGCGTCGGTGGCCGACGTGAAACGGCAACCGAAAATCTGGCAGGCCGTGGCCGAGCAACTCGCGAACCGCGAGATGCCGCCCAAGGAAAAGCCCCAGCCCGAGTCCGCGGAACGCACGTTGTTGCTCGAGTGGGCGGAGGCCGTCCTCGACGAGATCGCCGCGTCCCGCGCCGGCGACCCCGGTCCCGTCGTCCTCCGCCGGCTTTCGAACGCCGAGTATACCCACACCCTTCGCGACCTCACCGGCGTCGACTCGTTGGATCCCGCGCGGGAGTTTCCCGTCGATGGCGCCGCCGGCGAGGGCTTCGTGAACACCGGCAACGCGCTCGTGATGTCACCGGCGCTCCTCGACAAGTACCTCGCGGCGGGGAAGGACGTCGCCGCGCACGCCGTGCTCCTGCCGGATGGCATCCGCTTTTCCCCGCACGCGTCGCGTCGCGATTGGACCGACGACCTGATGGGCCGGATCCGCGCGTTTTACCGGCGCTACACCGATTCCCGGGGCGCGACCCGCGTGAATCTCCAGGGACTGCAGTGGGACACCAACGAGGGCGGACGCCTGCCCCTGGAACCGTATCTGGAGGCCTTGGTCGCGGAACGCGATGCCCTGGCCACCGGCGAACGTTCGGTCGAATCGATCGCGCGCGAACGCGACCTGAGTCCGAAATATCTCGGCGGATTGGCGCGTTTGCTCGACGGCGGGACGGCGTCCCCCTTGCTCGACGATCTCCGCCGGCGCTGGAAAACGGCCAAACCCGGCGATGTGCCCGCCATCGTGGCCGACATCGGCAGGTGGCAGCAGGCCCTGTGGAAATTCTCCAGCGTCGGGCATGTCGGCAAGGTCGGCGGCCCCAAGGGTTACCTCGAACCCGTCAGCCCGATCGCTACCCGCCAGGAAGTCCGTCTCAAGATTCCCGCCGCCGGCGTCGGCGAGTCCGTCGCGCTGCAGTTGGTGGCGACCGACGCGGGCGATGGTGGCACCGACGATTTCGTGGTCTGGGAGAATCCGCGGTTGGTGGCCCCGGGCCGGCCCGATCTGCCGTTGCGCGACCTTCGCGCGACGGCCGCGAATCTCGTCGCGTTGCGGCGCGGCCCCGTTTTCCAGGGCGCGGCCGGATGTCTGGCGGCGGTGGCCGAGGTGGAGGCGGCTTCCGGGAACGTCGATCTGGAAGGGTTGGCCCGGAAGCATGGCGTCGAACCGGCCGTGCTGGGCGCGTGGCTCGATTTCCTCGGCATCGCTTCCGGCGGCCCGACGGTCGTCACCGGCCATTTCGCCGGAAAACTCCGGAACGTGGCAGGCTTCGATTTCGTTTCGGGCTGGGGCAGTCCCGAGACGCCGAGTTTCATGGCCAATGCCTCGGGCAAAGCGGTCCGTATCCCGGGCAATCTCAAGCCCCACGGGGTCGTTATGCATCCCTCGCCGACACTCCGGGTCGCGGCCGGGTGGCAGAGCCCCGTCGAGGGCATCGTCCGGATCGCCGCCAGCGTCGCGCACGCGCACCCGGAGTGCGGCAATGGCATCGTCTGGTCGCTCGAATTGCGCCGCGGCGGTTCGCGCCAGCGCCTCGCCTCCGGAGCCACCCAGGGCGGCAAGGTCGTCTCCGCCGGGCCGTTCGAAGGCGTCGCCGTCCGCAAGGGCGACCTGGTTTCCGTCGTCGTGGGGTCGCGCGATGGCAACCACTCGTGCGACCTGACCGCGGTGGATCTCACCATCCGCGCGGCGGGCGACGGCGGGACCGAATGGGATCTGGCGCGCGAGGTTTCGCCCGACGTCCTCGGGGGCAATCCGCACGCGGACGGGGCGGGGCATCCGGGCGTGTGGCATTTCTACACGGAGCCGGATGCGGGGGATGCGGGCCCGGTGTTGCCGGCGGGGTCGTTGCTTTCGAAATGGCGCACGACGCCGGCCGGCGTGGAACGCGGCGCGTTGGCGGCGGCCGTGCAGGCGTTGCTGGTGTCCGGGCCGCCGAAGGACCCGGCGCATCCGGACACCGTCCTGTACCGGCAGATCGCGTCGTTGGGCGGGCCGTTTTTCCGGGCCCTGTCGGCACGGCACGTGGGAGCGACCAGGGGCGGGGTGGCTGGGGACGCGTTTGGTCCGGATCCGGCGTTGTTCGGCAAACATCCGGCCGGCGGGGCGGTGGAGGCGTCGGCGCTGTGCGTGCAGGCTCCGGCCGTGGTGGAATTCCGGTTGCCCGCGGATCTGGCGGAAGGCTGCGAGTTGGTGGCGTCGGCGACGCTGCACCGGGCGACGGGCTCGCGCGGCAGCGCGCAGGTGGAGGCGCGGGTGGCGGTGGCGGGCGCGGTGCCGCCGTTGCGCCCGGGATTGCCGGTGCTGGTGGGCGAGGGCGGCGAGTCGGCGGCGCGGTTGGGGCGGGCGCTGGACGAGTTCCGGGCCTGGTTCCCGGCGGCGTTGTGCTATGCGAAGATCGTGCCGGTGGACGAGGTGGTGACGCTGACGTTGTTCTACCGGGAAGACGACCACCTCAAGCGGTTGATGCTGGACGACGCCGGGGCGGCGGAATTGGACCGGTTGTGGGAGCAGTTGCGGTACGTGAGCCAGGACGCGCTGACTTTGGTGGATGCCTTCGCGCAGCTGATGGAATACGCGACGCAGGATGCGGACCCGAAGGTGTTCGAGCCACTGGGGAAGCCGATCCATGAACGGGCGGCGGCCTATAGGAAATGGCAGCTGGAGACCGAGCCGCGGCACGTGGACGCGGTGCTGGAATTCGCGGACCGCGCGTACCGGCGGCCCTTGCGCGACGCCGAGAAGACGGAACTGCGCGCCCTGTATGCGCGGTTGCGGTCGGAGGGGTTGGCCCACGACGACGCGACCCGGTTGATGCTGGCCCGGGTCCTGGTGGCGCCGGCATTCCTGTACAAGGCGGAGACGCCGGTGGCGGGCAACGCGGCGGGCCCGGTATCCGACCACGAGCTGGCGGTGCGTTTGAGTTATTTCCTGTGGTCGTCGATCCCGGACGCGCGTCTGCGCGGATTGGCGGACGCCGGGCGGTTGCACGATCCCGACGTCTTGGTGGCGGAG
>WBXI01000018.1 GCA_008933025.1 Verrucomicrobiota bacterium | reverse complement strand
GGACCAGATTGAAGTTGTCCACCGCGGGTTTGCCATCCCGCGAACGCTGGTACGCGAGGTCTTCCAGCGACGGCAATCCTCCCGCCGCCCGTCGCGCCCGTACCGCCGCCAGATCCATCGGCGCCGAGGCCACCACCTCGCCTCCCACCGATTCCGCCCACGCGAGGCCGTCCGCTTGGTCGCCATAGCGCGCCGCGAGATCGTCCAACACCACGTACTCCAGTCCGAGCCGGTCCAAAGTCGCGGGATCCGGTTTGCGCGGCACATGGACGACCCGTCGTCCGCCGTGGATATCCCAGAGATACGGTTCCCCCGCCGCGACGGCCGCGAAGCCGACTGTCCGCACGGCTCCCAATCGCGGCAGCAAAGCCTGGACCGGATGCATCGGGGGTCCGTCGGTGCCGAGTCGGTCGCGAAGGCGACGCGAGAGGGGATGGTCGGGATGGGCCCCGACCCAGGCGGCGACGAGGGCGCGCGCGGGAACCAGGGGGCGGACCTTGAGCAGGGCGACGTAACCGGCGGCACCGGCCAGGGCGACGAGGGCGGCGGTCTGCCAAGCGCGGGAACGGACGATGCCGACGGCGACGGGACGCCGGAGGAGCAAGGCGAGGGCGAGGGGAAAATACGGTGCCAGATAGCGCGCGGGCTGGCGGCAACCCATCTGCGCCAGGAGCACGAGACTCGCGATGACGATGGCGGAGGCCGCCAGGAACACGGGCGGGCGCACGCGGGTGATCCGATCCACGGCCCGGGGTTCGTGGGCCTCCACGCGCCCCATCCGGGCGACGACGAACGGGACGAGCAGCAGCGTCACGAACATTCCCGGTCCGGCCCATGCCTCGTCGAAGCTGGTGGGAACGGCCCCGAAGAATTCGAAGCCCCGGACCCATTCCGGGAATGCCGTGGCCATGCCGGCGGCAGCCTGGTTCAACGCCCCGGCGCCGGGCACCCACGGCGGCAGGAGATCGTGGACCAGCAGGATCACCGTGTTGGCGACCACCGCGAACAGCGGGTGGACCGGGACGAAATTCCGTTCGGCCGGACTCCATCCCGACCAGTGCCCGGTGTGCAGCAGGTTCGCGAGGGTGATCGGCACCAGACTGGCCAGGACGCCGACGGCGATCGTGCCGAGGGCGGCGACGGGGCGCCGCCACAAGGCGGGCAGCGCGGGCAACACCAGCACCGCGATCGGCAGCAGCAGCGGGAGGTTGGTCTGCTTGGAGTTGGTCAGGAGCGCCGCGGCGATGCCGCACCACGCCACGTCGTTGAAGCGTCCGGTCGCGCGGGCCCGCAACGCGAAGGCGATTGCCGCGAGCGCGTCGACCGCGGAAACCAGGTCGTTGGCCACGCTGCCGGCCTGGCTGGCATAGACCCAGCCGGACGGGGCCAGCCACATCCACCACCAGGCCGGTCGGGACGGCACGCCGAGGCCGCGGAAGACCGCGAACGACAGGCCCGGGAGAAGGAGGAACGCGGCCGCGTTGGGCAGGAACAAGGATCGGTACGACCCGGTCCACGCGAGCAACGGGGCGTGCAAGAGTTCCATGCCGTTGGCGAGGAAGTTGAACCGGCCCTCGGGCGTCTCGATCCAGTGCCAACGTCCGGCGTCCAGCCAATGGAGCACGCGCGGCAGCCGGTACCAGAAGGTGTCCCAATTCGAAGGCGCGTGGAGGGCGCCGCCGGCGATGGCCAGCACGGCGACGAGGGCGAATCCCAGCGGCGCGGCGCGGCGCCAGGGTTTGCGCCAGCCCCGGAAGGCGCGGCGCCATTCGTCCCGCCACGCCACCCCCGCGAGCGCGGTCCCGACGACGGCGCTGGCGGCATAGCCCGGCGCCCCGAGCCAGCCGACCAGCGAGAGCGCCCAGCCGGAAACCGCGGCCCATGCGCCGACGGCGAGCCAGACGCGCCACAGGAGCGGCGTCGGGACGGGGCGCGGGGTCGAAGGCATTCCGGCCGCGCTGCATAGACGGACCCGTGCCGCCGGACAATGCGAATCGCGGCGCCGCCCCTTCCGTTCGTGGGGATCCTGCAAGGCGCCGCGCGAGCGGAGGCTGCCTTCGACGCCGGCCCGGGCCGCGATGGATCGCGTGCCGCGTGGGGCGCTCCTTGGACGGGCCGCTACCGGTTCGGTGCCGGCAGCAGTTCGATGCCCGAATGATCCCCGCGCACCCGCAGGCGGATGCAACGGATCGCGTTGGACTGGGCGTCGCCCGTGCGGTGCCCGCCGGTGGCCAGATACGTGACGAACAGCGACCCGTCCGGAAGCTCCATCGCCTTGCCGTAGCCGTAGGCATGGTCCACCAGAAACCCGTGGTCTTTCGCGGGAGCGATCCAACTCCGTCCGCCGTCGGTGCTGAAGATCACCCGAAGCCCGCCATGGCCGGGTGCATACGAGCCGTGGAGGCAGACCAAGGTCCCGTCCTCCAGAACCTGGAGGCTCGGCGCGAACAGTCGCATGCCGAACGTGACCGGCGGCGTCCAGGTCCGGCCATGGTCGCGGGACCAAGTGATGTCGCCTTCGGGACGTGCCATCATGACCAGTTCGCCGCCGGGCAGTTCGGCGACGGTGACTTCCTGAAGGTCATGGTCGGTCCGCACCGTTCCCACGGTCTTCCAGGTGCGTCCACGGTCGGTGGAACGCACCAGGGCCGCGGCGTCGGGAGGGCCGCCCCGCGGACGGCCGTTGATCGCGGCGACGACCGATCCGTCGCGCAGGCGCAGCAACGGGCCATCGGTTTCGTCGTAGAGGAACCCCGTCTCCAGACGGCGGGTTTTCTTTTCCCAGGTGCGGCCGCCGTCGAAGGAACGGACGAAATGCACGCGTGCGGCCAGGGACGGATCCTTCGAGAGATCGCCGCCCTCGGGTTCGCCCGGGTAGGTGAAGAAGGAGCACAGGACCGTGCCGTCGCGGAGTTCGACGAAGGCCGGATGCCGGTCGTCGTCGGGCGTGTCGGCCAGCGTGGTGGGCTTGCCCCACGTGCGGCCGCCGTCGGTGGAGCGCATGACCATGGCGCGTCCCCCGGTGGGGGCGACGATGCCCTCGGGCAGGCCGAGCTTGCGGTATTCGGCGAGCGACTTCGCCGGATACCGCAGGGGAGTGGGCGCCGAGGCATGCCAGTAACCGGCGTTGAAACCGACGAGCCAATCGCCGTTCTTCAGGCGGACCGGCGATTCCCACCCGACGAACCCGGCGTAACCGGGAAAGGGATCGGGTTGGTTGACACCGGGGCCCACGAGCGTGGCACGGCAGGCTTCCGGCGCGGTTTTCGACTCGCCGTTCTCGACCACGCGGACGACGGGCGGCGCGGGCTTTTGCGGGAGGGGCGCGGCGCCGAGCGAAAAGTTTCCCGCGAGCGCAAGCAGGGCGAGGACGACGACCACGCCGCGTTGTCGCCCCTTCCGACGCCGAGGGGGACATTCCACCGGTCCGGGGGAAACGGGAGCGCCGGGCTCGGCGTCGCGGTTGGCAATCGGCGTCATTGGCGTGGCAACCGGCGGCGTTCGCGGGCGCCCGTTCAATCGGCGGGTTCCCGCAACGCCTCGAGCACGGCGCGGAAATCGGCCGGCAACGGCGCGTTGAACTCGCAGAAGCGCCCGTCGCGCGGGTGCCGGAAAGCCAGCTTGCGGGCATGCAACATCTGGCGCGCGGCGACCACGCCGGTCGCTTCCTTGAGCTTGAGGTTCGCGGCTTTCCCGTAGGTGTTGTCGCCCACGATGGGATGCCCGAGGTGATGGAAATGGACGCGGATCTGGTGGGTCCGGCCGGTATGGAGCATGGCCTCGACGAACGTGGCGCCGCGCAGGATCTCGAGCCGCCGGTACGAGGTCCATGCCGAGCGTCCGCCGCGGACCACGGCCATCCGCTTGCGATTCGTGGCATGGCGCGCGATCGGCAGCCGGATGTCGCCCGAGGAAAGCTCGAGGGTGCCGCACAGGATGCCCTGGTAGGTCTTCTCGACCGTCCGTTCCTGGAACCGCTCGGTGAGCGCGATGTGGGTCCGGTCGTTCTTGGCCACGACCAGACAGCCACTCGTCCCGAGGTCGAGGCGATGCACGATGCCCGGTCGCTCGATGCCGCCGACGCCGCTCAACCCGCCGCGGCAGTGGTGCAGCAGGGCATTGACGATGGTGCCGTCGTCGTGTCCGGCGCTCGGGTGCACCACGAGGTCGGACGGCTTGTTGATGACGATCAGGTCGTCGTCCTCGAACAGGATGTCGAGGGGGATGTCCTGCGGTTGGGCCTCGGCTTTGCGCGGGTCGGGCCACCGGATCGTGACGACTTCCCCGGCCCGTGGCCCGTGGGTGGGTTTGACCAGTTGGCCGTCGACCTTGATGCGGCCGTCGATGATGAGTCGCTGGACGGTGGCGCGGGAAACGTCGGGAATGATCGACGCGAGGTGCCGGTCGAGCCGTTCGCGCGGCAGCGTGTGCTCGAGGACGATCGTGTCGTTTTTGGACATCGGGGATGGGTCAGGGTTGGGCCGGGGCCGATTGGCCGCGGCGAAGGACGAAATAGAGGGCGAGGCCGGCGGCCAGGGTGGCGATGCTGGTGGACTGGCCCGGGGTGAGTATGCCGGCCAAGGGGGCGGAGCGGACGGAGTAATCGCCGCGGAACAACTCGGCGAAAGTGCGGACGAAGGCGTACGCGATCAGGTAGAGCGAGAAGATCTGCCCATCGAAGCGGCGCCGTCCGTGGAGCCACGCGAGGGTGCCGGCGAGGGCGAGGTCCAGGAGCGCCTCGTAGATCTGGGCGGGATGCACGGGTCCATCGAATGGCAGCGTGCCCTTGGGGAAGCGGATGGCCCAGGGAAGGTTCGAGGCGTGCCCGTAGCAACAGCCGTTGAAGAGGCAACCGACGCGACCGAAAACATGGCCCAGGGCAATGCCGGGCGCGAGGCAGTCGCCGACCCGCCACAACGGCAGCTTCAGTTGTTTCAACCGGAAGATGGCCGCGAGGCTCCCGCCGATCAATCCGCCGTAGAACACCAGCCCGCCGCGCCACACCTCGAGGGTCTCGAACCACGGGCGACCCGCGAAATCGCGCTCCCAATAGCTGATCACGTAGACCGTCCGTGCGCCGATCAGGGCGCCGATGACGATCCACGGGACGGCGAGGTCATAGACCAGCTCCGGCCGCAGGCCCGCCCTGCGCGCGAGTCGCGACGCCAACCACAGCCCGGCCACGAATCCCAGCCCCACCAACAGTCCGAAGGTGTGGACCTGGAAGCCGCCGATATCGAAAAGGATGGGTTTCATGCGGCGCGTGGCATCGGTGCGTTGGCGATCCCGCCGGGGATCGGGCGGCGTCCGGTCATTTCGTCCCGAGGACGTACGCCGCGCAACCCATCGGGTCGCGGACGTACAATGCCCCGTCGCTCCATGCCGGGAGACTATACGTCTTCCCGCAGGCCTGGAAACGGCCGAGTTCCTCGTATTTGGCCGGCGTCGCGCGCAGCAAACGCACCTCGCCGGTGTCGAGTTGGACGATCAACCGTCCGGCGCCGCCGATGGTCTGCGCGACCGCCCCGAAACCCGGTTCGCTCCAGGCCACCTTGCCGTCCGCCGCGTTCACGCACACGAAATCCCGGGCCGCGCCGAGCCCGTAATAGTGCCCGTCCCACTTGACCGGGGTCGACAGGTTGATGGGGAGGTTTCGGTTGTACCAATCCTCGGCCACGGCCTGCCGGGCGCCGTCCGCGCGCACGGTGACGTGCCGCAGGCCGGTGGTGTGGCTGGCAAACGCCACCGAATCGCCGTCGATCACCGGCGTCAGCACGTTGCGGTTGGCGCCGGTGCGGAACGGGACGCGCCACAGCAACGCGCCGTCCGCCGTGTCGAGCCCCACCAAACCCTCGCACGTGGCCGTCACGAATTGTTCCCGGCCCGCGATCCGCGCCACCACCGGGGACGAGTAGCTCGTGCCGTCGTCGAGGGACTTCCAGAGCTGGCGTCCGGTGAGTCGGTCGAAGGCGACGATGGCGGCGCCCCGGTTGGAGCCGACCTGGACGATCACGCGGTCGCCGGCGATCGCGGGAGAACCGGTATGGCCGCGGCGGACGGCGGCGCCGATGTTGGAGTGACGTTCCGAAATCCAGACCATGCCGAGGTCGGCGAAACGGAATCCCCAGATCCGGTGGCCGTCGTCGAGGGACAGGCAGGCGAACTCGCCCTGGGCCGACTGGACGAAGACCAACCCGCGGTCGACCAGCGGCGTGCAGCGCGGACCGGGCTCGAATTCGTCCGACCAGGCCGCGGCGTACGCTGTGTGCCACAGTTCCTTTCCGGTGGCGGGATCGAGGGCGCGCGCGGTCTCGCGCCCGCCGGACTCCTCGAGCACGACGAGTTTGCCCCGGGCGACGACGGGGCTGGCGTAGCCGTGGCCGAGGGGCATGCGCCAGCGTGGCGCGGGTTGGCTGGGCAGCGTGGCGGGCAGGGGATCGCCGGCGATCCCGTCGCGGTGGATGCCCCGCCAACCGGGCCAATCGGCGGCCTGCAGCGCGGTGGCCGCGACGATGGACAGCAACGGGAACAACCCGCGCCGGACGGCGCGGGGGAAACTACCAGGAGCCATCGACGAGAAGGGAGAGGATGGTGCGCGAAAGGTCGTCCGCGAGGAGCGGGGCGGCCTGGCGTTCGGCGCTGTTGAGATCGGGAGCCGACCGGATCGGCGTGCGGCCGACGATCTCGCGGTCGAAGAGGACGCGGCCGGTGGAGCGTTCGACTGCGGTGACATGGGCCACCAGACGCACCTCGTAGTCGCGGGTGGTGAAGAGGTCCTTGGGCTGGTAGGTGAGGGGGCGGCGGCTATAGCCGACGAGCGCGCCGCTCACCACGATGTCGCCGGGTTCGCGGGTGGCGAGGCGGAAGGTGCCGTCGCGTTGCAGGCCCTTGCGGAGGGATTGGGCGACCGGTTCGAGAAGGCGTGGCTCGAGGGTCTGGTCGGAGAACGGCTTGAACTCGACGCTGCGGGTACCCGCGGTTTCGCCGTTGCTGGGGCCGAGACGATAGCCCGCGCAACCGCACAGCAGGACGGCGAACGCCAGCAGGAGCCAGGCACCGGGGAATCTCGGAGGAACGCGTCGGGCCGGCATCATTTGCCGTCCTTGTACGCCGGCGGTTTGGGCGGGTTGACGGCGGGGCCCGTGGATTTTGCGGCGGCGCGCGTGGCCTCGAGGCGTTTCTTGTCGGCCTCGGCGTACTTCCGCATCTGTTCCTTGGCGAGCGGCGCGAGGGCCTCGAGACGTTCGCGCGCCTTCTCGGCCCACGGGGACTTCGAATCCTTCACCACCACCTCGTTGTAGTACACCATCGCACCCGGGTACTTCCGGTACTTCTCGTAGAACCGCGCGGTCTCGTACGCGCCCCGCGCCTGTTCGGACTTCAGGTCCAGGATCACCGCCGTCGCCTCCGGCACCCGCTTGTCGCCCGGGTACAACGCCTTGAAATCGTTCATCGCGTCGATGGACTTCGCCGACGCGGATTGGTCGTACTCGGCGCGTTTCGCCTGGCGGTTCCACGCCACGCCCACGCGGTACAGGGCGTCGCTGGCGATCTCCGGGCGGTCGAAATAATTGTCGGCCGCCTTCTGGTAGGCCTTCACCGCGAGCGGATAGTCCTTCTGCCGTTCGTGAGCGGTGCCGACCTGCATCTGGGCGATGGGGCCGGTGGCATGGTAGGGCCCGTTGTCGACGACTTGGTCGAGGAGTTTGGCGGTGTCCTTCATCGACGGCGCGAACGGGATGTAGCCGAACATGAAGCGGAACCACTGGCCGCCAAGGAAACGGTTGGCGATGGAAAGCTGGCGTTGGAGGACCTCGGCGTAGTTGGGAAGCTTCGGGTACTTGGTGAGCGCTTTCTGGTACTCCTTGAAGGCTTTCTCGTCCAAACCGCGCATCTCGTAGGTGCGGCCCAGAAGGAATTCCGCCGGGCCCGCGTAGTCGGACAACGGCCAGATCTTGATCACGCGGCGACAGGATTTCTGGGCCGTGCCGTAGTCGTGGCGATCGAAGGCCTCGCGGGCGACCTGAAGCTGTTCCTTGGCGCTTTTGCGTTCCCATTTGCCGGTCTGGCCCACGGGTTCGTACGTCCAGCCTTCCCCCGGTCGGAAGATGATCGGGGCCGGGCAGCGCCGTGCGAACGACAGGATGCCGGCGGCACAAAGAAGGCAAAGGAGCCAACGGTTCACGGCCGCGGAGCGTACGGAGGAGGTGGGGCAAGTCAAGGGACCCTCCGGGCCCCCGACTCCACCGTGGCGCGACCCGCGGCGCCGCGGTACGGTGGGGCCATGCAGCATTACCCCGGCTTCCTTCGCCTCGTCGACGACGCCAAGTCGCGCGTGCATGAAATCACCCTCGAGCAACTGCGCGAGCGCCTGAAAGCCAACCCGAAACTCGTGCTCCTCGACGTGCGCGAGGACGGGGAATGGGCCGTCGGCCACGCGGTCCAGGCCCGGCATCTGGGCAAGGGCGTCCTCGAACGCGACATCGAGACCCTGTTCCCCGATCCCGACGCCGAGATCGTCCTGTATTGCGGCGGCGGCTTCCGCAGCGCGCTGGGTTGCGACGCCGCGCAGAAGATCGGCTATCGCAACGTCCATTCCCTCGTCGGCGGCTACAAGGCGCTCGTGGCCGCCGGTTGGGAAACGACCCGCTGAAGGACCCGCATGACGCCGCACGACCGCCAGCGTTCCGCGACCGATTGGAGTCGCCGGGGTTTCTTCGGATGGTTGGCCGCGGGCGGCGCGTTGGCATCGGGCTTCCCGCACTGGCTGGCGGCGGCCGCGCCGGCGGACCCGCTCGCGGTGTTGCCGGGCGGGCCGGGACCCGAGCCGGTCGCGGCCCCGCATTTCCCGACGCGCTGGCACGCGTTCGTCTGGCGCAACTGGCCGCTCGTCCCCTCCGAGCGTCTCGCCGCCGTCTCCGGCGCGACGGTGCGCGAGGTGCGCCGGGTCGCCCGTCTCATGGGCCTGCGCGCCCAACCGCGGATCGGTCCCGACGCGTTGCGGCGCGGTTACATCACCATCATCCGCCGCAACTGGCACCTTCTGCCCTATCCCCAGTTGCTCGCGCTGCTGGGATGGGACGCCGACAAACTCGCCTACACGCTGCGCGAGGACGATTTCCTCTGGATCAAACTCGGCGGCCACAAACCGCGGTGCGCCGCCCTGCAGTGGTGTCCCGCGACCCCCGCGGAGGAAGCCGCCGCCAAGGCGATCGGCCGGACGATCCGCGGCGAATTGGACGATCCTGCCAACGCCGGGGGGGAACCGCCATTCGCGTTCGTGGGCGCCTTGTCCCGGAGCCCGGGCGCTCCGCGCCCGTCGGCGACCGTCGACCCCGCGGCCCCGCTGCGGTTCTGTTACTCGTATTTCGCGCCCTACGGCGACCCGCTGTTGGAACCGGAATTGGACCCGTACCCGGACGGGTTGCTCGCGCGCCTCGCGGCGTCGGGCGTGAACGGCGTCTGGTTGCAGGGCGTGTTGTCGCGCCTGGCGCCTTTCCCTTGGCAACCCGCCTTGTCCGATCGCCACGAGGAGCGCCGGGAGAATCTCGACCGCCTCGTCCGCCGCGCCGCCCGGCACGGCATCCGGGTGTTCCTGTACCTGAACGAACCCCGCGCCATGCCGGAGTCGTTTTTCGCGGCCCATCCCGAATTGCGCGGCGTCGCCGGCGGCGACCACGCCACGCTCTGCACGTCGCATCCCGGGGTCCGGCGTTATCTGGTGGATTCCATCGCGGGCATCTGCCGGGCCGCCCCCGGTCTCGGCGGCTTCTTCACGATCACCGCCTCCGAGAATCTCACCAACTGCTGGTCGCACGGCCACGGCAAGTCCTGCCCGCGTTGCGCACCGCGCGGTCCCGCGGCGGTGATCGCCGACGTGAACGCCGCGGTGGCCGACGGCATCGCCGCGGCCGGCGGCAGCCAGCGGTTGCTGGCGTGGGACTGGGGTTGGGGCGACGACTGGGCGCCCGACGCGATCCGCGCGTTGCCGGCGAGCGTCGCGTTGATGAGCGTGAGCGAGTGGTCGTTGCCCATCGAACGCGGCGGCGTGAGGAACAAGGTCGGCGAATACAGCATTTCGGCCGTGGGACCCGGACCGCGGGCGACCCGCCATTGGTCGCTCGCCAAAGAGCGCGGTTTGCGGACGGTCGCCAAGATCCAGGCGGGCTGCACTTGGGAGTTGTCGGCGATTCCGTATATCCCCGTGCTGGAAAACGTCGCCGAACACGCGGCGCGCCTGCGGGCCGCGGGGCTGACCGACGTGATGCTGGGTTGGACCCTCGGCGGTTACCCCTCGCCGAATCTCTCGGTCGTGGCCGCGGTGATGGCGGGCGGCACGCTGGAGTCGGAGGCTCGGCGGCGATTCGGCCGCGCGGCGATGGCGGTCGTGGATGCTTGGCGCGCCAACAGCGCGGCGTTCCGCGAATTCCCCTACGACGGCGGCGTGGTCTACAACGCCCCCTTGCAGATGGGACCCGCCAATCCCCTCTGGGCCGAACCGACGGGGCACGCGGCGTCGATGGTGGGCTACCCGCACGACCATCTCGACGCGTGGCGCGGCCCGTATCCGGCGGAGGTGTTCGCGGGCCAATTCCGCAAGGTGCACGCGGGATTCGACGCCGCGGCGGACACCCTGGAAAAGGCGCTGTCGCGGCTGGGCGGATTGTCGCGGACGGAGCGGGCCGGGGCTTTGGAGCAAGTGGAGTTGGGCCGGGCGGCGGCCCTGCATTTCCGGAGCGTGGCGAACCAGGCGGAATTCGTGGCGTGGCGCGGGAAGGCGCGCACGGCGCCGCCGGGAACGCCGGCGCGCGAAACGGCGTGCGAAACGGCGTGCGCGGCCTTGGAACGGTTGCTCCGCGACGAACTGGCGGCAGCGCGGGCGCTGCACCGGTTGCAGGTCCGGGACGCCCGCATCGGGTTCGAGGCCTCGAACCACTACTTTTACCTGCCGGTGGATCTCGCGGAAAAAATCCTCAACTGCCAGGACCTGTTGCGGCGTTGGCTGCCGGCCTTCCGGGCGGCGCGGTAGCCGGGTCGCGGCGATCCCGTCGGCGCCGCCGAGTAGGCGGGCCGACGTCGATCGCCGCTTCGGACGCCTGCGAGGCCCGCCGTGGCAGGCCCCTTCCGGGATGGCGTCGGGCCGCCGATGCCAGCCCGCGCCGGCGAGTGGCTCACGGTGCCTTTGGATCGGGCGCCTGGCCGGTTTTCTGGAACAGGCGGAGGGTGTCCTGGATTTCCTTGGCCTCGGACTTCCACAGCCCGTTCACGAAAATGGGTTGGCTGCCGCCCGACGTCTCGATGTTCAGGCACGACAGGAAGATGCCGTTCGTGATGCGGAACGAGGCGACCGCCCGGTAGTTGATGTATTCCTCGCTGGAGCCGAACAGGGCGCCCTTGCGAAAGGACATTCCGTCGCTCGCCAACGTCAGTCGGTCGGGGAAGAAGAAGTTGCCGGCGGACCACCGGCTGGACTGGTAGGTCTTTTCGGCGATCCCCGGGACGGCGCCGGACGGCGCGTCCTCCGGTTGCGGCGGGGTCGTCCGCCCCGCGTGTTCGCCGGCGATGATGCGTCGTTTGGCTTCGGCGAACTCCGGTTCGGTGAGATGCCCGGCTTGGCGGAGTTCGGCGAGTTTGCCGAGTTCTTCGGTGAGATTCATGGGGGGGCGGGGTTGGGAGAAGCGGGCGGTGCCGTCGGGGTGGATGTCCAATGTACAGATACGACCCCGGTGGCTTCCACGCCGCCAAGATACACCCCGGGGGTGGGTGGGCGGAAAATCTGTTTTGACAGATTGGCGAGGGATGGCCCATTTATGGGTCGTCCCGCATGGCGGGGCACTCATCCAGAGTGGCGGAGGGACTGGCCCGATGAAGCCACGGCAACCGGTGCGGCAGGCCGCCGCGCGACCAGGTGCCAAATCCAGGTTCTCCCCGACGGGAGGGCGAAGATGAGGGGAGCCGGTCCGTTTTTGCCGACCCCTTCTCGCTTCGCGGAGAGGGGTTTTTTGTTCCCCTTGCCACCCGGTGTACCGGAGAGGTGCCCTCGTTTCGGGGCGAGAATTGCCATGAGCCAGAACCAGGGATTCATGAAGGCGCTCAAGTGCCGCGAATGCGGCCGCGAGTACCCGTTGGCCGCCACCCACGTCTGCGAGTTCGACTTCGGTCCGCTCGAGGTCGCCTACGACTACGACCGCATCAAGAAGGTCCTGACGCGCGATAAGATCGAGGCGCGTCCGCACACGATGTGGCGTTACCGCGAGTTGTTGCCCGTGGCCGGCGAACCGACCGTCGGCCGGCAGGTCGGCTACACGCCGCTGGTGAAGGCCGATCGTCTGGCCGCGCGCCTCGGCATCCGCGAACTCTGGGTCAAGAACGACGCCGTCAATTACCCGACGCTCTCGTTCAAGGACCGCGTGGTCAGCGTCGCCCTCAGCCGGTCGGTGGAACTCGGCTTCAAGACCGTGGCCTGCGCGTCCACCGGCAACCTCGCGAATTCCGTCGCCGCCAATGCCGCCGCGGCCGGTCTCAACGCCTACGTCTTCATCCCGCAGGACCTCGAGTTGGGCAAGGTGATCAACAGCCTCATCTACGGCGCCAACGTCATCGGCATCAAGGGACACTACGACGAGGTCAACCGCCTCTGCGCCGAGATCGCCGGCAAATACCAGTGGGCGTTCGTGAACGTGAACATGCGCCCGTATTACGCCGAGGGCTCGAAATCGATGGGCTTCGAGATCCAGGAACAGTTGGGCTGGCGCATCCCCGAACACACCGTCGTCTGCATGGCGTCGGGCTCGCTACTCACCAAGATCCACAAGAGCTACCAGGAGTTCTCCAAGCTCGGGATCGTCGGCGAGACGCCGTGGAAGATCCATGGCGCCCAGGCCGGGGGTTGCAATCCCATCACCCAGGCCCAGAAGGCCGGCCTCGATTTCTTCAAGCCGCAGAAGCCGAACACCATCGCCAAGTCGCTCGCCATCGGGACGCCCGCCGACGGGTTCTACGCGCTGAAGGTCATGAAGGAAACCGGCGGTCACGGCGAGGACGTGACCGACGACGAGATCCGCGAGGGCATCCGTTTGCTCGCCGAGACCGAGGGCATTTTCGCGGAAACCGCCGGCGGGGTGACGGTGGGCGTCGCGAAGAAGCTCATCGCGCAGGGCAAGATCGCCAGGGATTCCAGCGCGGTGCTGTGCATCACCGGCAACGGGCTCAAGACGCTCGACGCCGTGGCGGGACATTGCGGCGCGACCCGGGACATCCGACCCAGCCTTCGCGAGTTCGAGGCGTTGTTGTCGCACGACAAACCGGAGTTGATCTCGACCTGATGCATCGGAGCGAACCTGGGACCCGGGATGGCCGGGACGACGGGAGGCAAACCATGGTCCAGATTTCGATACCCCCGACATTGCGGCGGTTTTGTGGCGGCGAGGAAGCGGTGCAGGTGCGGGCCGGCACGGTCGGCGACGCGCTGGGGCAGTTGCAGGCGCGATTCCATGGCATCCGCGAGCGGTTGTGCGACGAGACCGGCCGTATCCGCGGTTCGGTGCTGGTGTTCGTGAACGACGAGGACATCCGTTTTCTCGCCGAGCAAGCCACCCCGCTGCGCGCGGGCGACCACCTCAGCATCATCCCCGCGTTCGCCGGCGGTTGACGGGGTTTTCGTCGCCCCGGGAGGGATGCCGCGGCGCCGTCCCGCGGCGCGGGAATTCCGGCGAGCTTCCATCGGCCCCGCACTTCGACGTTTCCCCGCGTCGCGGGATCGGCCATGCTGACCGCATGTCAGGCATCGTCGCCATTGTCGGCCGGCCCAACGTGGGCAAGTCCGCGTTGTTCAACCGCATCGCCGGCCGTCGCATCGCCATCGTCCACGACCAACCGGGCGTGACGCGGGACCGCGTCACCGCGGAGGTCGAGTGGAACGGGCGTCCCTTCACCATCATCGACACCGGCGGCATCGGGTTGGTGCGCGGCGAGAAGTCCACGGACGTGATCCAGCGCGCGATGCTGGAGCAGGTGGACCTCGCGATCGAGGCGGCGCACGTGATCATCCTGGTGGTGAACGTGCAGGAAGGCGTGGTGCCGCTCGACGAGGAGGTCTCGAAGAAACTGCGCGCGACCCGGAAGCCGGTGCTCGTGGCGGTGAACAAGGTCGACTCCCCCCGCGCCGTGCCGGGCGTGGCCGAGTTCGTGGCGCTGGGTTTCGAGCGGGTCTACGGCGTCACGGCGATCCACGGCGAGGGCACGGAAGCGTTGGTCGACGCGGCGATCGCCTTGTTGCCGCCGTGGACGGCACCGGTGCCGGTGGTGGTGCCGGAGGGCGAGGAAGTCGTCGCGCCGAAACCATCCCGGTTCAACCGCAAGGACGCGGGAACCCTCGACCGGCCGTTGCGACTCGCGATCGTCGGGCGACCCAACGTCGGGAAATCCTCGATCATCAACGCGGTGACCGGCTCCAGGCGCGTCATCGTCAGCCCCATCCCGGGAACGACGCGGGACGCGGTGGACGTGCCGTTCGAGGTGGAGACGGACGGCGTGCGGCAGTCGTACGTGCTGGTGGACACGGCGGGCGTGCGCAAGGCGCGGCGCATCGACGATTCCGTGGAGTTCTTCAGCGTCGAGCGCACCAAGGAATCGATCATCCGGTCGGACATCGCGGTGCTGGTGCTGGACGCGGAGACGGGGATCACGGAGCAGGACAAGAAGATCGCGGACGTGATCGTCGAGGCGAAGCGGGCGTGCATCGTGGTGATCAACAAGTGGGATCTGGTGGCGCAGGTGGTCCGCAAGGCGCGCGAGGACGAGATCCAGGAACGGGAAGCGAAGACGCGCGATCGCGACGACCGGCGGAAACGGCTCACGACGCTGGCGGAATTCGGCGAGTGGGTGCAGTCGCGGTTGTTCTTCCTCGACTACGCGCCGGTGATCTTCACCTCGGCGAAGGACGGATTCCAGTTGGACCGTCTGCTGGAAGCGGTGCGGTACGTGGCGGCGCAGCTGCGGCAGACGGTGCCGACGGCGATCCTCAACCGGACGTTGCAGACGTCGATCGAGGCGCGGCAACCGGTGAGCGCGCAGGGACACCGGCTTCGTTTCTACTACGCGACGCAGGTCAAACAGGCGCCGCCGACGTTCAAACTGTTCGTGAACCGCGACGAGTTGTTCAGCCCGCCGTACGAGAAGTATCTGAAGCAGGCGATCCGCGCGGCGTTCGGGTACGAGGGATGCCCGGTCGTGCTGTTGCCGTGCCCGCGGCCGCGGACGATCGATCCGGTGCGGAAGTTCAAGCGGCAGCCGTTTTCGGAAGACCGGGCGGTGCGGCATGGCCGCCAGCGCGGGACGAAGCCGGGGCCGTTGTTCCGCGGGGTGCCGCGGGATCCGCGCCGCAACACCAAGGCGCCGACCCGCATGGACGGACCGGCGCCGGACGCGCCTCCGGAGCGGCCGGCATTCCGGCCTGCCTACAAGGGGCCGGCCAAGCCCTCGTTCAGTCCCGCGCAGAAGGGACCGGCGAAGCCTTCGTTTGGTCCCGCGCAAAAGGGACCGGCGAAGCCGCCGTTCGGCCGTTCGCACAAGGGGCCGGCCAAGCCGTCGTTCAATCCCGCGCAGAAGGGTCCTGCACAGCCGTCGTTCAACCCCGCCCAGAAGGGTCCGGCGAGGCCGTTGTTCAAGGGCAAGCCCCAGGTTTCCCGTTCCGGGGCCTTCAAGGGCCGGCCCAAGTCGGGAAGTCGTCCGGGCCGAAAATCGCGGTAGCCCCGGGAGCGCAGGGGTTGCCGGGCCGAACCGTCCGGGTAGCGTCGGGGGGTGATCCACCGACGCCGATTCCTCGCGGGCATCGCCATGTCCGCCGCCTGCGCGCCGTCGTGGTCCCGCGCGTTGGCGGCCCCGTCCATCCGCCGCTTCCCCGCGTCCGACGGCATGTTGTCGGCGGACGCACGGCGCGAATTCGTGCTGGGGCTTTACCAGTTGCCCCGGCGCGACGGCGCGATGCGCGAGGCGCGAGGCGCGAGGCGCGGTCGGCCGGGTTCAACCTGTTGAACCTGCCTCCGGAACCGAAGGCCTACGACGAGGCCCACGCGCTCGGGATCCGCGGCTGGAGTTCGGTGGGTTCCTTGCCCGAGGGCGCCGGCCGTGCCGAGGCGGAGCAGAAAATGAGGGCAACCGTCGGGCGCCTCCGACGTCACCCGGGCCTCTGGTTTTGGGAAACCGAGGACGAACCCACCTTCGTGTGGAAGGAGCCATCGAAGATTCGCGTGCCCGCGGAACGGATCGTCGATACCGCGCGGTTCCTCCGCGGCATCGATCCCGACCATCCGCTCTACCTCAACCATTCGCCGACCCATTTGGTTCCCACCCTCCGCGGTTACAACGCGGCGTCCGACATCGTGGCCACGGACATCTACCCGGTGATCCCGCCCGGCATGCGCGAGCAATACGCGCTCTGGCCCGACGGACGGCACGGGGATTTGTCGGACACGGGTCCGGGCCAGGTGGGCCGGTACGCGGACAAGATGCGCGCGGTCGCGGGACCGGGTCGGGCGGTGTTCATGGTGCTGCAGGGATTCGCGTGGGAAGACCTGCGCGGGAAGGACCGTGACCCGGCCAAGGTCCTGTACCCGACGCGGGAGCAACTCCGGTTCGTGGCGTGGCAGTCGGTGATCCACGGCGCGAACGGGATCCTGTGGTGGGGTCTCGCCTACCTGCCGCCGGGCGCGCCGCTCTGGGACGACCTGAAGGCGGTGGTAGGCGAGTTGTCCGCCGTGCGGGCGGCGCTGGCGGCCCCGGCGACCCGACGCAGGCTGCGCGTGATGTACCGCGACACCGGGCACAGTCTCGACCGTGGCGTCGAATGGATCCTCAAGCCCGACGGACGGGGCGCGGTCCTTGCCGCGGTGAATGCGGATCCGAACCCGGTGGACGCGACGTTCGCCGGATTGGAGGCGTACCGCCTGCGGGAGTCCGCGTCGGGCAACCCGCCCGCGGGCTGGGACCATGGTCGGTTGCGCGAACGGTTCGAGCCCTTCGGCACACGGGTTTGGCGACTGTCGCCGGCCTAACGATCCACGACGAACCCGGTCCATGCCACGGCCGAGCGACCTTGCTCGTCGGTGGTGGCGGCGCGCAGTCGGTAACTGCCGGGCTTGTCGACCGCGAACGGCAGTTCGATCTCGAGACGATTGCCCGCGCGGGTGACGCGTGGGTCGGCGCCGGGCTCCAGCAGCGTCCGGTAGTCCTCGTCCAAGGGGCCGTAAAGCTCCCACAGCACCCGGGCATTGTGCTGCACGCCGCGGCCATCCGTGCCGGTGGTGTAGTAGACGGGGGAAGTTCCTTCCTCGACGAAAGCGCGGGCCAGGAATGCGCGGGGTGCCCGATGGGATGCGCCGTTCAATTCGACCCGAATCCGCGGGGGCGTCCCCGGCGGGCGCTCGGGAATCCGGGCGGCGTTTCGCACGGCGTGCCGGCCCGAGGTCGCGACGTCGATGCGGCCGTTCTCCCGGACGCGCACGATTTCCCGGTACCCGGCGACGGGAAGTCCATCGAGGTCCCACGCGAGGTCGAACGGCAGGCCGAGCCGCACGCAGCGTTCGATCTCCACGAAGACCTTGGCCATCACGTCGCGATGGCGGACCCCGTGCGCGTTGCGGCGCTCGAGGTTGAGTTCCGGGATGCCCCAGAGATTGCCGCGTCCCATCTGGACATGGCCGAGTTCATAGCCCGGCGGGATCAGGATCAGGGTGTCGGCCGCATGGAGCAGCGACGTCAGTTGGCGATCGGGGTGTTGGCCGGCGTGGGCCTGGAGGAGGCGCGCCAGGCGGAGGCATTCGGCGTACGGCACGCAGGCGAGTTGGTAGTTGTCCCAGAAAAAGAAGTGGGTCGCGCCCAGATCATAGGCATGGGTGAGGAGGAAGGGGGCGTCGGCAGGGTCCACGGCGCCGTAGATGCTCACGCCCCATTGCTTGTCCGCGGCCCGGGCTGCGCCGCGCAGGAAGCCGAACACCGGGTCGGCCAGACTCGCCGGGTTGGACGGGGGAAGTTGGCATCCGTAGGCCATGTTCATTTCGGGCACGGTGCGTCGGGTTCCCAACCGGCCGGGCGGTTCGAAGACGATGGCGCGTGGGCCGCCGGTTGGCTCGCCGGTCAATTGCCATGCCGCGGTGGCCACCATGGTTTCCCAGGAATACAGATTGTCCTGGGCCAACCGCAGGCTACCCAACTCCACGTCCGCACGGGCCTGCATGCCCTTCATGAAAGCCGTGGGCGCACCGTCCCGGACCGCCCGGTGGAAATGATCGCGAAAGGCCTCGAACATCCGCCCGGGCGTCAGCGCGCGTCGGAGTGCCGGGTCCTTGGCCAGGAGCGGTCGGACATCGTGGTCGCGGGTGCCGACCGCCGGTTCGTCGAGGAAGAGCGCGGGGCCGAGGTAATTGCTGCGATACAGGCATTCCGGAAACGGCACGTCCCTCCCGCCCACGCCCCAGTAGTACACCGGCTCGTCGCGCAGCCAGACGGCTTGCTCGGGATCGACGCGGAAACAGTTCATCCCGGCATCGATCATCTCCGCGTAGTCCGCGCGGGTGAGTCGGACCATGGGATAATCGGAGCCGTCGAAGCGCCGGCGATCGTCCCGCGTCCGCTCGTTGCCGGGGACGCCGACCCACATGTCGGGCCGCAGCACGATGCGCCGCGGGGATTCGGGACACGGCGGGACGCTGCCGACGGAGCTCGATTCGAGCGTGAAGCGCATGCCGAGCAGCGAGACCTCGCGGGCCACGACACCGTCGCGGAAACCGCCCGGATGCGGACGCGGCCAGAGGGATTCCCAGCCGCCCAGGGACGGGAGCACCGCCATGCCGTTGCCGCGGTCGACGAATTCCCGTGGCGGTTCCGTTCCCTCCTGGGTCAGGTAACGGACCGCCTTCGTACCCGCTTCCCGCACGTCGTTCGGGATCGGTGCCCGGGTGAGCATCCAGACCTTGAATGACGTCCCGTTCGCTTTGGTTGCCTGGAGGACCGCCCATTGGCAGGGGTCCCCGACCCGTGATTCGACCGGGCCGAGTCCGAACTCGAATCGCGTGATCCCGTTGGCCACCACGCCGGAATCCCCGGGCCGCCGGTAGACGGCGCGTTGGCCGACCGGACCGAGCGGCGGCGTGGGGACGGGCGCGGGGATGTCGGCGCGGAGGCCGTCGCAGGCCCGCACCAGGAGCAGGAAAGCCAGTGCGGGCAGGGTGCGGGAAAACACGCGGGAGAACCGGGCGATCAGTGCTTCTCCTTGTGCTTCTCGTGGCACGCCTTGCAGGACTGGGCGAGGGTTCCGAAGGCCTTTTTCGAGGCGGCGTGGTCCTTGGCTTCGACGGCCTTGAGGAGGTCGGCGCTGCCCGCGCGGAGTTGCTTGGTGGCGGCATCCGCCCAAACCGAGTCGGGGCAACGTCCGTCTTCCATGAGCGTGTAGCTCATCTCGTTCAGCACCGAGGCATGCGTCCCGATCTCTTCCCACGCCTCGTCGTTGGCGGGCGCCGTCTCCAGGGCTTTTTTCAGGTCGCCGCAATGGGGTTTGACGATGCCCTTCATCAAGGCACCCGTTTTCGCCGGGCGCGCTTTGCCGTGTTTGACCTGCGCCAAACCGACCGAGGTGGCAAGGCCGGCCGCCAGAAGGACGGCCAAGGTGGGGAGTCGCGAGAAACGGAGGGGATTCATGGTACGGGCTTTGTGCCTGACTCCGCCCGCGCCGGCAACGCCTCCGTTGGCCAGATGGAGGAAAAAAAGCCAACGGATGGGGAGCGGTCGGTGGTGCACGCGTCCCTCCGGACGCAGCGCTTCGTCGTGGACTCGCCATCTCGCGACGGCTGCCGCGAGGCTTTTCGCCGCCGAGGCAGCGAGGCGGAGGCGACGGGCCCCGGTGGGTCCGCTGCATCGTCTCGGCGGCAGCGGGTTGGCCGGATCCGCACGGCGAAAAGTTGGGTCCCGCGTGGGTCCGGTTGGTCCATTGCTTTTTCTTCCGTGCCTCCCAAGGGTGCGGGGATACGAATGGCAACCCCGAGATACCTCGCGTTCTTCCGCTGCTGGGCTCGCTTTGCAGCGCTCTTGATGTTGGTCGCCTCCGCGGGCGCCCGGGGCGAGGTCGTTTCGCCCGGAGCCGTCCCGCTGGCGCCCGGCACGATCGCCTTGTCGCTGCCAAAGTCCCGGCAAGTAATCCAGCGCGACGCGTCCAACCATGCCGACATCCAGGTCCAGGGCACTTGGTCGGGATCCCCGGCGCGGATCGAGGCCCGGGCCGTCGTCATGTCGGGTGCCACCAACAACGGGGTGGCGACCGATTGGGTTCCGATCGCGGATGTCGCGGCCTCGCAAGCGTTCGCCGGCGTGATTCCGGGCGTGACGGCAGGCGGTTGGTATCAGGTCGAGGTCCGGGTGATCGATGCGGACGCCGGCGTGGTGGCCACGGGAACCGTCGAGCGCGTCGGGGTCGGCGATGTCTTCGTCACGGCCGGACAATCCAACGCGGCGTGTTTTGGGAGCCCCGCCCAAACACCGGCGGACGACCGGATCAGCGCGTACACCCTGTCGACCCGCAGTTGGCGTTGGGCCAAGGACCCGCAACCCGACAACTCCGCCGGCATGGGCACGGGCGGTTCGCCGTGGCCGCGTCTGGGCAGTCTTCTCGTCCAGTCGAACCCCGTGCCGGTCGGTTTCGTCGGGCTGGCCTATGGCGGCACGAGCATTTCCCAATGGGCGCCCGGCACGGACTTGTTCCGTAACCTGACCAACACCCTGGTGCGGTTTGGCACCAACGGCGTGCGGGCCGTGCTCTGGCACCAGGGCGAATCGGACTCGCTCGCATCCACCTCCGCGGCGAACTACGCGAAGCAACTCAGCAACATCGTCGCCCGCGCGCGCTCGGCGGCGGGCTGGCCGGTTCCCTGGGGCATTGCCGAGGCATCGTTCCATCCGTCGGCGACGCGTTCGCAGGAAGAGCCGGTCGCCGCCGGGCAACGCCTGTTCGTCGCCGGGACACCGGATAGTTTTCGCGGCGCGCGCACGGACGATTTCAATCTCGAGGGGAAGCTCTCCGACACGGTCCACTTCAATGCCACGGGTCTGGACGACCATGGCCGCCTGTGGGCCGAGGCCCTGTGGGGCGTGGAGAGCCTGACCCCGAAGAACGGGAACTTCGAGGCCAACGCCGCCCTGGCCGACGGCATCACGATCACCGGTGCCCGCATCATCGGGTGGAACCGGTTGAACGGGACGGGCACGGGCATCGCCGTCGGGGCGAACGGCTATTTCAACCCGGACGCGCGGACGTATCCGAACACGGCCGACATCCCGGACGGCGGGGTGTTGCCCAACATGAACGGCCGCCATGTCGGCACGCTGGGGTCCAGCGCCACCAACGGTGCTTTCCTCCAGACCCTGGGTGCCCGGCTCAAGCCCAGCACCGTCTACACCCTCGCCGTCGCGTTGGGCGTGCGTACGAACGCCGCGGTGTTCGGTGGCTATCGACTCGATGTTCTGGCCAACGGCGTGCCGATCGGCACCGGCACGGCCGGCGATCTGACGACGTTGAACGCACTGGCGGGCGGCAATGCCGCCGGGGCTTTCACCGTGGTCTCGTGCATCGTCACCAGCGCCGTCGTCGTCCCCCCCAACCAACAACTGGCCATTCGCATCGCCAAGCCCGGCGGCGCGGGCACGTATCTCGATTTCGACGACGTCCGGGTGTCCAGCCGGCCGACGCCCTATGGCCAATGGCAACTGCTCCATTGGAAGAGCCTGACGGATCCCGCCTCGATCCCCGAAGCGGATCCGGACGGCGACGGATTGCCGAACCTCATCGAGAGCCAACTGGCGGGAATGGATCCGCGGGTTCCCGACGCGCTGCCGGTTCCCGCCATCGTGCAGGTCGACGGCGAGGAGTATTTCCAGGTTCGGTTTCCCCGGAATCCGGACCCCGCGTTCGGCACCGTCGGGCTGCAGATCTCGTACGACCTGAAAAGCTGGGACGATGCGGCCAGCACGCCCGGCGGCGACGTGGTCGTTCCCGACGAGGCCGGTGTCCTCGCGGTGCGGATCCGCCGACGGACGACACCGTCGGTCTTCCTCAGGCTTTGGGCCCGACCCTGAGCGGATTCGGGCGCGGGGACGCCGGAGAGGCGCGTGGCGGCGTTCAGGGACGCCACGCGGATCGCAATCGGTGGATTTCGCACGAGACCGGCGCGTCGTCGGCCCCGTCCATGGCGATCTTCAGGTGGCGCTGGTTGGGCGGCGGCAGAAAGCAGTCGGAGAACACCACCAGACCATCGTCGGCAAACGTCTCGAGCGAGGTGCGATCCAGCACGAGGCGCAGGGAAACGGCGCCGTTCCGGGGATGGAGCGCGGCCTCGCGACCGCGGACACGCAGTTTGCCGTCGGCGTGCCTCCAATCGATGGGGATGCCGCGGATCTCCAGCCGCCAGTCGCGGCCGGCGGGGAGCGCGAGTTGGATGTCGTCCAGTTCGAGATCGACGCGTGCGAGCGCCGACGCGACCTCGGCGAGGCGGGCGTTCCGGAACCGGAATGCCAACCCGTCGTCGAGCCCGCCGAGTTCGGCGACGGGCCATTTGCGAAGGCGCGGTCCCTCGGGCGTATCGCGGAGTTCGAGCGTCACGGGCAGGCCCATCTGTTGGTTGAAAGGCATGCCCGGGTATTTGCCGCCGTTCATCCAGGTGACCAGGACCACGCGGTGGTCGGGGAGATCGTCGTAGGCCTGGGCGGCATACGCGTTGGCGCCGTGATCGCCGCGGAGCCTCGGGGTCGCGGCGCGGAATTCGCGGCCGTCGAAGGTACCCACCCAATATTCGCCGCTGGCGCCCCAGAGAACCCAGTCGGCCGGCCCGCGCGCTCCCCGCAGTCGAACCAGACCGGGACATTCGTAGAGATCTTCGGCGAACTTGCTCGCGAAGCTCCAGGTCTTGAGGTCGGGCGAGGTGTGGAAGTGGAGCCGGTTGCGGGTCCGCGTCTTGCCGTCCTTGGCGGGCTCCTTCTCGCCGACATAGAGCGGCATGATCCAGCGGCGGGTGGGTTCGTGCCAGAAGACCTTGGGATCGCGGTCGCCGTCGCCGACGTTGGGCACGACGGGGTTCGCCTCGTGCTTCGTCCACGTGCGGCCCTTGTCGAGCGAGTAGGCGATGCACTGGGTGAACGGCATCCCCTTCGATGCCTCGCTGGTACCGCCGGCCGCCGTGTAGATCGCGACCATCGGCACCCGACCCGGCTTGCCGAAGCCGGAGGTGTTGCGGCGGTCGACGACCGCCGATCCGCTGAACATGGTCCCGAAGCGATCCGGATACAGCGCGTGGTCGAGTTGTTGCCAATGGAAGAGGTCGCGGCTCACGGCGTGGCCCCAGGTCATGTTGCCCCAGTTGCGGCCCGAGGGATTGTGCTGGAAGAACAGGTGGAATTCGCCGTCCAGCCACACGAGGCCGTTGGGATCGTTCAGCCAGTTCTCGCGCGCCGTGAAATGGAACTGCGGACGCCAGGTTTCGTCGTAAAGCCGGCTGGCATCGGGAATCACCGCCACCACCGGGGGCGTCGCCGCGGTGTCCGAAAACACGAAGTGGTCCGCGTTCACATGGCCCCAGCCGCCCGTGTCGTCGTCGACGATGCGGATCCGTGCCTGCTTCCCGGCAAATTCGGCGAGGTCGAACGTGGCCATCGACAGCGTCTCGTCGTCGCGGCCCGTGGCGGAGCGGACGGTCTTGCCGTCGACGACGACGTTGACGCAGGTCTTGCCGTCGTGGGCACCGCCGCCGACGAGGAAGTTGAGGTACGGCTTGGCCACGAGGAACGGCGGGGAGGTGAGGGTGCCGGTGGAGGCGTCGCCGCCGAGGTAGGAGTTGACGAGGCCTTGGCCGCGAAAACCGCCGACGGGCTGTTGGTTGGGCAGGCTGCCCTTGGCGGGGGCATTGCCGAACGCGTTGCCGGTGGCGACCCAGCTGCCGTAGTCGGCTCCCTCGAAATCCGCGAAAAGTTCGTCGTCGGCGCGTGCGGCCAGGGCGGTCAGGGCAACGGAAAGAAGGGACAGCACGACGGGCGCGGGGCGACGGGAACGCGGGGACATTGGAACGATCAAAACGCGGGCCGGGGGGGGCGATACAAGCGGCAAGTTCGGCGGCCCGCTGGCCGAACTCGCGAGATGGCGGATCGAGTGGGGGAGCCGGTCCGCCTTGGGAACTCGGCGGCGATGAACCGGGCAACCGACGTCCCGGGACGACGGATACCAATGGCCAGCGAAACCGCTGCCCGCGGGTTTTGGGGCTCCGCATGCTTGTCGCGGGCCGCGGCGTCCGCTACCGAGACGCGTGCCTTTGGTCGCCGCATCGGATTACCGGCCGCCCGCGCTGTTGCGCGACGGCCATTCCTCCACCCTGTTTGCCACGCTGTCGCGGCGGTTGCCCGCCTTGCCGTACCAGCGGCAACGCCTCGACCTGCACGACGGCGATTTCATCGACATCGATTGGTCGCGGGTGGGATCGCGCCGGTTGGTGGTGGTGTCGCACGGGCTGGAGGGGAATTCGGGCAGGCCGTACGTGGTGGGCATGGTGCGGGCGTTCAACCGGGCAGGGTGGGATGCCGCGGCCTGGAACTTTCGCGGATGCTCGGGCGAGCTGAACCGGACGCTCACCTTCACCCACAGCGGCGCGTCGGGCGATCTGGCGGCGGTGGTGGCGGCGGCATGCGCGACGGGGCGGTACGATGCGGTCGCGTTGGTGGGATTCAGCCTCGGCGGGAATCTGACGCTGAAATACCTCGGCGAACTGGGCGACGACGTGCCGTCGGCGGTGCGTGCGGCCGTGGTGTTCTCGGTGCCGTGCGACCTCGAGGGGTCGGCATCGCGCATGGGCGACCGGGCGAACTGGGTCTACATGCGGCGATTCCTCGCGGAACTGCGGGGACGGATCGAGGCCAAGGCGGCGCAGTTCCCGGGGAGGGTGTCCCTGGAGGGTTTCGCGCGCATCCGGACGTTTCGGGAGTTCGACGAACGGTACACGGCGCCGCTGCACGGGTTCGGGGGGGCATTGGATTACTGGACCCGGAGCAGTTCGAAAGCCTTCGTCGGGGGAATCCGGCGTCCGACCCTGCTGGTGAACGCGATGGACGATCCGTTTCTCGTGGCGTCGTGCTTTCCCCGGGAGGAGGCGGTGCGCAGCGAATGGCTCCACCTCGAGGCGCCCGAGGCCGGCGGGCACGTGGGATTCGTGACGATCGGGAACGACGGCGAGTATTGGTCGGAAACGCGGGCGGTCGGCTTCGCGGGGCAGCATGCGGGACCGCCGGGGAATTTCCCCTAGGCAAAGCGGCGGATTTGGCCCAATTTCGGCTCTGTGTCGAAGGCTGCCAAAGCCTCGGCGGAAGCCGAGCAACCGGCTTTCGAAGAGGCCGTGAAGAAGTTGGAGTCCATCCTGGAAGCGATGGAATCCGACGACCTTCCGTTGGAGCAGCTTCTGCAACGCTTCGAGGAGGGAACGCGGTTGTACCGCCTTTGCCAGGAGCGCCTTGCGGAAGCCGAAGTCCAGGTGCAGCGGTTGGAACAGGGATTGGGCGGCGCATTGGCCGCGCAACCCGACGAACCGCTGGACGGTGCCGACGACCCCGAAACGGTATGAGCAGCTATCTCGACATGGTGGATTCTCCCGCACACGTGAAGAAACTCACGGTGGATCAATTGACCCAACTTGCGGTCGAAATCCGCCAGGAACTCATCGATGGACTCGCCAAGAACGGCGGACATCTGGGACCGAATCTCGGCGTGGTGGAACTCACCATCGCCCTGCACCGGTGCTTCGAGACGCCGCGCGACAAGTTCGTGTGGGACGTCAGCCACCAAGTCTACGTCCACAAGATCCTGACGGGCCGCAAGGACCGGTTTCGGACCATCCGCACGACCGGCGGTTTGAACGGGTTCGCATTGCGGACGGAGAGCGACCACGACTGTTACGGGGCCGGGCACGCGGGAACCGCGCTGTCGGCGGCATTGGGCATGTGCGCGGCGCGCGACCAACGGAAAAGCGACGAGCAGGTGGTCTGCGTGTTCGGTGACGCCGCGCTGACCAACGGCGTCTCGTTCGAGGCGCTGAACAACATCGCGTCGACCACCCAGAAGTTCATCGGGATCCTGAACGACAACGAGTGGAGCATCGCCAAGAACGTCGGGGCGATCGCGACCTATCTGGGGAAATTGACCACGAGCCCGCGGTACAACCGTCTGGCGAAGGATTTTTCGACATGGTTGCGCCGCCTCCCGAAGGGCGAGTTGGTGGCGATGCTTGGCGGCAAGGCGGAGGAAGCCCTCAAGGGCATCGCCAGCAGCGTCGCGCTCCAGCACACGCCGGCATCGGAGACCGACGGCAAAGGCGGTCACGGCACGCCGCTGTTGTTCGAGGAATTCGGCATCCGGTACCTCGGGCCGATCGATGGCCACAACATCCCGCTGCTGATCAGCACGCTGGAGTTTGCCAAGACCTGCACGGAGCCGGTGGTGATCCACGTGCTCACCCAGAAAGGCCGTGGATTCGAGGCGGCCCTCAAGTACCCGGAAAAGTTCCACGGCCTCGGGCCCTACGACGTCGAAACCGGCCAACCCGCCACCGCGACGGCGGGCACGCCGCCGATGTGGCAGGAGGTGTTCGGGCGGACCATGGTAAAGCTCGCCCAGCAGAACAAAAACGTGGTGGGCATCACCGCGGCCATGCCGAGCGGCACCAGCCTGAAGCTGCTCGAGCAAACCCTCCCCGGCCAATACTACGACGTCGGCATCGCCGAGGAACACGCCGTGATCTTCGGCGCCGGAATGGCCACGATGGGATTCCGCCCGGTCGTCGCCATCTACAGCACGTTCCTGCAACGCGCGTACGACTGCATCCACCACGACGTCTGCCTGCAGGACCTGCCCGTGATCTTCTGCATGGACCGCGCGGGCTTGTCCGCCAACGACGGCCCAACCCATCACGGTCTGTTCGACATCTCGTTCCTTCGCTGCCTTCCCAACGTCGTCGGCATGGCGCCGAAGGACGAGGATGAGCTGCAGGACATGATGTTCACCGCGACCATGCAATCGCACCCCAGTTTCATCCGCTACCCGCGGGGTGCCGCCGAGGGCGTCCCGGTGAAGGAAATCCCGGGCGTACTGGAAATCGGCAAGGCCGAGGTCATCCAGACGTTTCGCGGCAATGGTGGCCGCAAGGTCGCGTTGTTCGGATTGGGGAACATGCTGCGGTTGGCCCGCGAAGCCGCCGCCCGCCTGGAGGCCGAGGGTTACGACGTCGCGGTGATCAATCCCCGCTTTTTCAAGCCCATCGACGCCGCCGTTCACGAGTTCTTCGGCCGGGCCGCCGATGTGGTCGCGACGCTGGAAGATCACGTGGCGATGGGAGGCTACGGTTCCGCTGTCCTCGAATCGTATTCCGAGGCAGGGGTTTCCACGCCGGTGGTGCGGTTGGCGTGGCCGGATGTGTTCGTCGAGCACGCATCATCGGTCGATTACCTCCGCGAACGCCACGGGTTGACCGTGCCGCGATTGCTCGAGCAAATCCGCGCGCGGATGGGTTCGAAAGGGCTTGCCTCACCGGCATCGCTGAAGGTGGCCTAGGGCACTGCCCTGCCGGGCATGGCTTTTCCGACACCCCGACCGCCTCCCGGCGGTCGGGGTTTTGGTTTTTGATGGAGGGATTCGTTTTCCATCCATCCCGGCACTTTCCCTGCCAATTGTGTCTTGCCCGACTCATCGAGGGCGGGCTGTGAGCCATTCTGGCTCGCTGGTAGCTCAAACGCCCGACGGGAGGTCGTATGGTTGCCGAAAATCGGGTTCGAACGTGGGCAAGGACATCCTACGCCTCGCAAGTGATTGCCATGCAGAACCCAAGCTGGGTTGGATTTTACGCGAAGGATTCCACCCGGGAACCGTGAACAACCATGGGGTGGGTCTGTCAGATGGGCTAACGCGATGATATCGGCCCGGTTGGCACCCGGCGTAATGACAGGGGCGGAGGGCTGGCACCATCCATGCAGACAATGTCGAAACTTTCCGGTCCGGCGGTTGTAAACGGAGAAGGAACTATGAAACCGAACGCAACGATCACGAAAAACAGCCCGAAGAACGTGGGCCGTCATTCCAAGAAGGCCCGGCGGATTCCCGGGCGTTCCATCCGCAAGGATAGGTCGATCGCTGCCAAGAGGTCGGTGCGATCGACCAAGAGCCAACGGTCGGTGACCCGATCCGCCGTGCCGGAAGCGCCAGCCGAAGTCATCATACCCACTTCGGCCCTCGCGACGGCGAGGGTGGTTCCCGTTGATTCGGACGAGTCCAGTTGGAGACCTTCCCCGGGCGTTGCCGTGCGCCGCACCGTTTCCCCATCAAAGGCCGAAGGCGTGGCCGAGGGGCGGGTCGAGCGGGGACCGTGGGACGAGAACACCTCGCTGCGACTCTATCTGCGCGAGGCCGTGGAGACCCCGCTGCTGACGCCCGCGGAGGAAGTGGTGTTGGCCAACAAGATCCAGGCGGGTGATGACGCCGCCCGCGAGCACATGATCAAAGCCAACCTTCGCTTGGTGGTGAAGATTGCCCGGGAGTACGAGGATTTCGGTCTTCCGCTCCTTGACCTGATCAACGAGGGCAACATCGGCCTCATGCGCGCCGTGGAACGTTTCGATCCCACCAAGGGGGCGAAGCTGAGTACCTATGCGGCGTGGTGGATCAAGCAGTCCATCAAACGGGCCCTCTCGAACCAGTCCAAAGCCATCCGCCTTCCGATCCACATCGTTCAGGAACTGGCGCGGATGAAGAAGGCGGAGACCCTGTTGGAGGCCGAGATCGGGCACTTCCCGGACGATGGAGAGTTGGCAGCCGAGATGGGGGTGGAAGCGGAGGACGTGAGACGTTGGCGCGACGCGGCCGCGATCGGGGCGACTTCCCTAGATGCCCCGCTGGGCAACGATCCCGAGAGCAGTCGGGTGGCGGACGTGATTGCCGACGAGAACGCCGTGATGCCATGGGCAGGGCTTTCGAACGAGACCAACGCGGAATTGATCCGCGAGTTGGTGGCCACGCTGAGTGGGCGCGAGCAACGAATTCTGCACGAACGATTCGCGCTCGATGGCGGGGATCCGCGCACGCTCGAGGAAATCGGCGTTGATTTCGGTCTGACGCGGGAGCGCATCCGGCAGCTCGAGGCGGCGGCCTTGCGGAAACTTCGCGACCGTCTCAAGACCCGGGAGGCACTGCAGTTCGCGGCCTGACGCCCCGGCAGCCCGTTCAAAGCGTGCCGCGAGACGCGTGCGCCTCGCGGCACGCGATTCCGGTCC
This sequence comes from Verrucomicrobiota bacterium, assembly GCA_008933025.1. GTDB lineage: Bacteria > Verrucomicrobiota > Verrucomicrobiia > Limisphaerales > UBA9464 > UBA6176. Next base: position 3,810 of record WBXI01000018.1, on the reverse strand, counting down.
GGAGGGCAGCGGGTTGGAGCGCCGGGCCAACCGCCCGGCGGCCCGTCGAGCCGTTGCTATACGTAGCGATAGCGGCGATGGAGCGGGAATGCATCCGGCAGGTGTCGGAGTTCCTGTACCGCGTTCCCTTCGAGCATGGCCTCGACGATATCAAAACGGAATTTCACGCGGGGGTTGCCGATTTCGGCGAGATAATCGAGGGCGGTCCGCGAGACGCGCCGGCGCTTCGCTTCGTCGACCGCCGCCGCGGGGCGGGTCCAAGATCCGGCCGCCCGGGCCTTGACCTCGACGAACACCAGGCATTCGCCGTCCCGGAAGACGAGGTCGATTTCGCCGCCGCGCCCCTCATAGTTCGCGGCAAGGAACTTCAAGCCGCGCCGACCAAGGTACGTCCGGGCTGCATCCTCGCCGAGGCGTCCACGCTCCAGATGGACCGGCAGGGATTTGTTCGGTCGCCACCAATTGAACAAGGCCTTCACGGAGGAAACAATTCGGGCGCCGGCCGACGGATCGGAGCGAAGCTTCGACGATGGATCGGGCATGGACCATGGCGCGCCACCGCTTCGAGGTGCATTGGCGTCGGATAACCTTTGTGCTGGTCGAATCCATAGACCGGCCAGCGTTCGTGGGCTTCCCGCATCCATCGATCGCGGGTGACCTTTGCCAGGATGCTCGCCCCGGCGATCGAATAACTGAGGCCGTCCCCTTTGACCAAGGGCGTGTGTTCGCACCGCAGCGTCGGCACGCGGTTGCCATCGACCAAGGCATGCGGTGGGACAGGCCGAAGGCCCTGCAGGGCCTCGTTCATCGCGCGGTGCGTGGCGCGCAGGATGTTCAACGCATCGATTTGCTCGGCGGACGATTCGGCGATCGCGAATTCGACTCCCGGCATCGTGGTGAGCAGTCGGAAAAACTCGTCGCGCCGCGCCTCGTCGATCTGTTTCGAATCGTTCAAGTCCTCGAGATCCCTCGGGATGCCGTCGAGGATCCATGCCAAGGGAAGGACCACCGCGGCGGCAACCACGGGGCCAGCGAGCGGGCCGCGCCCCGCTTCGTCGATGCCGGCGAAACGCAGGATTCCGCGAGCGACCAGGTCGCGTTCGTGGACAAATCGGTCCGGTCGCAGCCGTCGGGTTGCCATTTCCCGGGATTCTCGCGGGCGTTGGCCATGGTGGCAATGGGCGCTTCGAGGGCCGGGTTTCGGGGCAAACCGATGCCGGTCGGTTCGCGGCATTTGACATCGCGCGCCCGCGTCGCTTACCTGCGCGTCGTGTCTGTGCCCGTCAGAAAGCTTGGCCTGTTGCTGTCCTGTGCCGTCACCGAACCCGGATTTCGCCACGGTGTCCGCCTTGCGCAAGCCGCGCTGGCCGGTGGCGTGGATGTTTATCTCTACTGCATCGACGACGGCGTCACGGGCGTCCGCGATCCGGAACTCCAGTCGTTGCGGGGACGTGGGCTAAAGCTTTACGCCTGTGCATACGGGGCCCATCAACGGGGCCTCCCGGTCGACGACACGGCGGCCTACGCGGGATTGACCGTCGTCAGCGACCTGATCGCCAGCACCGATCGTTTCGTGAGCTTCAACTGAAGCATCCCATGAGCGACGCGAAACCCCGGGTCCTGATCCTCGTGACGTCGGATCCTCGCAAGAGCCATCGGCCATCCGAGGCGGTGCGGATCGCGGCGGGCGTCGCTGCCTGGAAAAAAGTCGACGTGCGGATCTACCTTCACGGATCCGCGATCCGGGTGGCCGGCGAATGGGTGGACGAGTTGATCGGCGAGGACGATTTTGTCCGCTATCTGCCGATCGCCGTTTCCGCGGATTCGCCCGTGCTGGTGCAGGCCGGCGCTCGGGAGCTTGCCGAATTGGGGGATTCGCCGGTGGCGATCCTGCCGATCGACGATGCCGAGTTGGCCCGGTTCTGCGCCCGCTCCACGAACGTTCTTCGCTTTTGATCCCGATGAAATCCCTGCTGCATGTCGTGACCCGTCCGGCGGACGCCTTGGCCCAAGGCGTCATGGACGCGACGAGATCGGATCCCACCCTGACGGTGGAAATCGTCGACTTGAATCTGGAGAACCCGGACTACGCGGCCCTGGTCGAGCGGATCTTCGCGGTGGACGCGATCGCGACCTGGTGAGCGAGAGGAAGCGATTGGACGGGGGGTGGTGCGGTCGTATCGAGGCCGCGGGTTCGGCCGGTCGTTCCTTGTTTCCGCCGGTGCAATTGCGTGACACGGGTTTGACATGGAGACCGGTCGTTTTTAGTTTGGAGCCGTCATGAGCGTTGAAACCGTCCAACCCGCCCCCGTGGCCACCGAGTCGGTGGTGACCCTCACCGAGTCCGCCGCCCGTCAGATTTCCGCGATGCTGGCGGAGGATCCGGAAAACACCGGCAAGCACCTCCGCGTGTTCGTGGAAGCCGGCGGCTGCTCGGGCCTCCAATACGGCATGGTGTTCGACGAGAAACGGGATGACGACCAGACCGCCGAGTTCAACGGGGTCAGTGTTCTGGTCGATCCGTTCAGCGCCGATTACCTGCGCGGCAGCGTCGTGGATTTCAGCGATGCGCTGACCGGTGGAGGCTTCAAGATCCAGAATCCGCGCGCGGCCCGCAGCTGCGGCTGCGGCAAGTCCTTCGAAGCCTGATATCCCGCCCCAAAACGAAAAGCCGTCCCCATCGGGACGGCTTCTTCGTTGGGTGAAGTCTGGATCCTCCGGGCGGCGGACCGTCTAGGGCTTTGGCGCCGACTGCAGCACGCGAAGGCCCTTCAGAAGGTCGATCCCTCGGGCCAGCACCGGGTCGCGTACGGTGGCGACCGGTTGTGATGTTGTGGCGGGCGTGGCCGAGGGACCGTCCGAATCGGGTTCGGGTTCCCCGGCCTTGCGGGCGCGGACCAGATCGGCCTCGGTGATCCGGCGTTGGGTTTTTGTCGTCGAAGCCAGCCGATTGGTGCCGCCGGCGATGTTTGTGGCCGCAGGGATCGACGCGAAAGGGTCGGCCAGATAAGCCCTTTCCGCATCCGCGGGCACGGTGACCTGGATGTCCGGGACAAGGCCGGTGGAGGGCAGCGGGAGCCCATCGCCGGTCTTCACGCCCGCGGCGGCAATCCGCAGGCGTCGTCCGTCGGGCAAGGGAAGGTCGCGGTGGATCGCGGCGGTGCCGGAAGTGCGGTTGCCGATGACGAGGGCGGAGTGCTGCACGCGGAGGGCGCCGGCGAGGGCTTCCGCCGCGCCGCGCGTCTCTCGGTTCACGAGCACCACGACCGGTCTCGACCACGCATTGGTCTTGGCGGTGCTCTCGGCCCGGCCGGTTCCCCAATCGAGGAGGGGCCCGGCCTCGGCGGCGAAAAGATCCGCCGCGTTGGCAGCCCCGGCATATTCGGTGCCGCCAGCGAACCGGAGGTCGAGGATCAGCCCGAAGGTATTGGTCGCGAAGCTTGGCTCGGCAAGGATCGCCGCCAGTTGGGGCGCGAAGCCAAGGCTGATCTGTCCGGCACGGACGTAGGCGCATCCCGGGTCATGAATGCGTTTCCCGGCAATCGCGGGCGCATTGGACTCCTCGTTCGGGATTTCGCCGGACTCCAGAACCCGTCCGTGAACCAACGCGAGGATCGCCGCGCCCGCGGCTTGGTCGAGTTGCTCCCCGGTGATGCCGACGGCATTGGTGAGGATGAGTTCGCGGAGTTCGCGAAACGGGGGCAACGGCGCCGTGCCGGCCGCGGCAAGACCCATGGCCACGGACACGAAGAACCCCATGAACAACGTCAGGCGCAACATTCGGTTGCATTGATTCGCCGAGAACGGCGT
>WBXI01000017.1 GCA_008933025.1 Verrucomicrobiota bacterium | reverse complement strand
CCTTCATCTTCAGCGCCACCGGCTCCAACGAGCTCGCCCGCCACGCCGCGTGGTTCGATTTCACGGCCGTGCGCCAGTCGCTCGCCTACGTCTTCGGCCTCGGGATCGTCGCCGCCATGTGTTTCGTGGACTACTCGCGCCTCGCCCGCTGGTCGCTCCCCGCCTACTGGGCCTCCATCGCCCTCCTGCTCTGCGTCTACCTCTTCGGCGTCGAACGTCTCGGCGCCAAACGCTGGATCGATTTCGGCCCGATCCAGTTCCAACCCTCGGAGTTCGCCAAACTGGCGTTCCTGTTCGCCCTCGCCAATTTCCTGTCCCGCCCCGTCGGCGAACTCGCCTCGCGCGCCCTTTTCGTCAAGGCGCTCGCCATGGCCCTGCTACCCTTCGCCCTCATCCTCAAGCAACCCGATCTCGGCTCCGCCCTCGTCTTCCTGCCCATGGCGCTGGTCATGATGCTCGTCGCCGGCGTGCCCCAGCGTCTCCTGTTCCGTTTCCTCGTCGCCGCCGGACTGCTGGTCTCCGTCGTCCTCGTCGACGTCCTTTTCGCCCCCCCGGCCTGGCGCTTCGCCCGCCTCGAGGAATACCAGCGGCACCGGCTCCTGGTGTACTTCGGCCTGGACTTCGCCCCCGCCGGCGCCTCCGACGCCGAACGCGTCGCCGCCCGCGCCGAACAGGAGAAAAAGAGCTACAACGTCAAGCAGGCCCTCATCTCCGTCGGCTCCGGCGGCCTCGTCGGCAAAGGCTGGCGCCAAGGCACCCAGGGCGCCCTCGGCTACCTGCCCCGCGCCGTCGCCCACAACGATTTCATCTTCTCGGTCATCGCCGAGGAGACCGGTTTTTTCGGGAGCGTCCTCGTCCTCTCCCTCTACGCGGTGGTGCTGTTTTCCGGCATCAAGATCGCAGGCCAGGCGCGCGACCGCCTCGGCCGGATCCTCGCCGCGGGGGTCGTCACGCTCCTCTTCACCCACGTGTTCGTGAACATCGGGATGAACATCCGGCTGATGCCGGTGACGGGAATTCCACTGCCCCTGCTCAGCGCGGGAGGAACCTCGGTGGTCTGTTCCCTGGTCGCCATCGGCATCCTCCAGAACATCCACCAGAATCGCCGTCACTACTGACGGCACGCCCCCATCACCCGTCACCATGAGTCACCAATCTTTCAAGCGGGGACGCGGCAGCGTCCATTTCAAGCCCACCCGGGGCCTGGGCACGCCTCGTTCCGCCCACGGCACCCCCAAGGGCCAGTCCGACGCCATCGGCGCCCGCATGTCCAACGACCGCGTCTATGACACCCGCCGGCACGAGGCCGAGGTGCGCCGCGCCGAAAATCTCGCCGCCGGCCTTCCCGAGGACGCCCCGGATGCCGACGAGGCACCCAATCTCACCGCTTCCGGCCGCGACCAGTCGTATCGCTCGCCCGATCGCGGCCACCACCATCACCACCACGACGACGACGACGCCCACGACATCCACGAGCTGGCCCCGGGCGCTGCCCCCGCCCAACCCTCCGGCGGCCAACGCGAAGGCCGCGGGCGCGGCGGACGCGGCCGCGAGGTCCGGGGTGGCCGCGACGGAGGACGCGAAAATGCCCGCGAGGGCGGCCGGGAGAACCGCGAGGGACGCGAACCCCGGGAAGGACGCGACCGTGCCGAGACCCGCGCGCCGGAACCGCGCGGCCTCATCGAGAAGGCCAAGGCCGCGGTCAAGGATGTCGTCAAGAAGGTCCGCAACCTCATCCAGCCCGAGCCCAAGACCGTCAAGGAGGTCATCATCAACGCCGAACCCCTCGAGACCCGCGTCGCCGTCCTCGAGGACGGCCGCCTCGAGGATTTCACCGTCGAGCGCACCAACGACCCGCGGCTCGTCGGCTCGATCTTCAAAGGCAAGGTCAAGAACCTCGAGGACAACCTCAAGGCCGCCTTCGTCGACATCGGTTTCGAGAAGAACGCCTTCCTCCATTACTGGGACATCGTGCCCAACAGCTTCGATTCCGGGGTCGAGATCATCGAGCGCACCGACGACGCGAAACGGAAGAAGGACAACAAACAGAAGATCACCCAGCGGGATGTCCCCCGCCTCTACCCGCCCGGCTCGGAGATCATCGTGCAGGTGACCAAGGATGCCATCGGCACCAAGGGCCCGCGCGTCACCACCAACCTCGCCCTGCCCGGCCGCTACCTCGTCCTCCTCCCGAACTCCGACCAGTCCGGCATCTCCCGCAAGATCGAGAGCCTCGAGGAACGCCAGCGCCTCAAGAAGATCGTCCGCGAGCTCAAGATTCCCGAGGGCATGGGCGTCATCATCCGCACCGCCGGCGAGGGCCGGCTCCGCCGCTACTTCATCCGCGACCTCGCCATGCTCCTCGGCGAGTGGCACAAGATCGAGGAGGCCATCAAGACCCAGCCCCCCGCCACCTGCGTCTTCCAGGAACCCGATCTCATCGAGCGCACCGTCCGCGACTTCCTCACCGAGGACGTCACCCGCATCGTCATCGACGACGGCAAGAAACACGAACACATCGCCGATCTCATCCACCGCATCAGCCCGCGTTCGGCCAAGAAGGTCCATTTCTACAACGAGGCCGAACCGCTCTTCGACCGGTTCAACATCTCGCGCCAGCTCGAGACCGCGTTCAGCCGCCAGGTGCCCCTCAAGAGCGGTGGCTACCTCGTCATCGACGAAACCGAGGCCCTCGTGGCCATCGACGTCAACACCGGCAAGCACAAGGGCGGCAAGGACCACGATTCCGCCATCGTGAAGGTCAACATCGAGGCGGCCGACGAGATCTGCCGCCAACTCCGCCTCCGCAACATGGGCGGCATCATCGTGCTCGACTTCATCGACATGCGGCCCCGCAAGGACCAGCTCGCCGTGTTCCAGCGCGTCAAGGACGGCCTCCGCCGCGACAAGGCCAAGACCCATGTCCTCCCGCTCTCCCAGCTCGGGCTCATGGAGATGACCCGCCAGCGGCAGACCGAATCCGTGCAGTCCTCCCTCTACGAGGATTGCTCCGGATGCCGCGGCCGCGGGTTCATCAAGAGCGCCGAGACCATGAGCGTCGAGATCCAGCGCAAACTCACCTCCATCCTCAAGGCGCGCCCCCGCGACGAAAGCGACTTCCAGGTCAAGATCGTCTGCAACCCCAAGGTCCTCGAACGCCTCCGCACCCGCGACGAACAACTCCTCATCGACCTCGAGAAGAAGTTCTTCGCCAAGCTCTCCTTCCGGCCCGACGGCTCGTTCCACAACGAGCAATGGATCATCTACAACGCCCTCACCAACGAGGAAATCGCCCGCTCCAAGGACCAGCATACCCACGCCTGAATGCCGCGCTTTCCACCCCTTCCCCCATTGCCCCACATCCCATTCCCCCAATGATCGCCATCCTCGTCGGCACCAATCGTCCCGGCAGCAACACCGCCAGGGTCGCCCGCCATGTCGCATCGATCCACCGCGCCCTCGGCGCGGAGGTCCGGCTCGTCGATCTCGGCGCGCTCCCCGCCGATTCGTTCGGCCCCGCCGCCTATGGCGCGCGTCCCGATGCCGTCCAGGCCGCGGCCGACGTCCTCCTCCAGGCCGACGGTCTCGTCGTCGTCACGCCCGAGTACAACGGCGGCCTGCCGGGCGCGCTCAAGTACTTCATCGACCTGCTGCCGTTCCCGGCATCCTTCGAGCGCCGGCCGGTCTGCTTCGTCGGCCTCGCCGCCGGCCAATGGGGCGCACTCCGTCCCATCGAGCAACTCCAGGCCATCTTCGGCTACCGCAACGCGTACCTCTATCCCGAGCGCGTCTTCATCCCCGGCATCCACGACGCCCTCGATGCCGACGGCAACCTCGCCGACGCCAAAATCGACGCGCGTCTCCGCGACCAAGCCGCCGGTTTCCAACGCTTCGTCCGCGCCCTGCCCCCCGCGCCGTCCATCGATCGCCTCGGCGTCTGCTCGTGGTCGCTCCAGCCCGCCTCGGCCGCCGAGTTGGTCTCGCGCCTCGCCGGCACCGGCGTCCGCGCGCTCCAACTCCACCTCGATCCCCTCCGCGAGAACCCCGCCGCGTGGGCCGATCTGGTCCCGCTCCTCGAGTCGCACGGCATCCGACTCCTCTCCGGCATGATGACCACCGTCGGCGAGGATTACACGACGCTCGACACCATCCGGATCACCGGCGGCGTCGTTCCCGATGCCACCTGGGAACAAAACTGGGAAAACTTCCAGGCCGACATCGTCCTCGCCAAATCCCTCGGCCTCCGCCTCGTCACGCTCCACGCCGGCTTCCTGCCCCACGACGACGCGGACCCCTCCTTCGCCAAACTCCTCGAACGCATCGGCCGCATCGCCGATCTGTTCGCCCGCCACGGCCTCGGGATCTCGTTCGAGACCGGACAGGAGGACGCGCCCACGCTCCGCTCGTTCCTCGTCCGCCTCAACCGCGGCAACGTCGGCGTCAATTTCGACCCCGCCAACATGCTGCTCTACGACAAGGGCGATCCCGTCGCCGCCCTGCGCGAACTCGCGCCCTGGATCCGGCAGGTCCATCTCAAGGACGCCACCCGCACCGCCACCCCCGGCACCTGGGGCGCCGAGGTGGTCGTCGGCACCGGCGAGGTCGATTGGGTCGCGTTCCACCGCGCGCTCCGCGACATCGATTTCCGCGGCCATCTCTGCCTCGAACGCGAGGCCGGCACCCAGCGGGTCGCCGACCTTGCCGCCGGCGCCGCCTTCGTCCGCAACCTCAAGTACTGACGCCGCCCCGCCAACCACCGCCCGTGGCCGCCGATGCCGCGCGGCGGATCCCCACATGCGCCTGATCCTGATCCCCGCGCTCCTCGCCGCCGCGTCCCTCGCGGCGTCGGACCGACGCCCGCTCGCGTTCGACGACCTCGTCGCGTTCCACCGCGTCTCCGATCCCCAACCGTCCCCGGACGGCCAATGGATCGCCTGCGTGGTGACCGACGTGGACAAGGACGAGAACCGCGCCAACAGCGACGTGTGGGTGGTCCCGACCGACGGCGGCGAACCGCGCCAACTGACGCGCTCCCCGAAACACGACCGTCACCCGCGTTGGTCGCCCGACGGCCGAAACCTCGCCTTCGAGTCGAACCGCGACGGCGCCTTCCAGATCTACGTGTTGTCGCTCGACGGCGGCGAGGCCCGGCGCATCACCTCCCTCGCCACCGAGGCCACCCAACCCGCGTGGTCGCCCGACGGCAGACACGTCGCCTTCGTCTCGGCGGTCTTCCCCGAATTCTCGTCCCTGCCCTTTGCCGAATCCGACCGCCGCAACAAGGACCAACTCGAGGCCCGCGAGAAATCCAAGGTGAAGGCACGGGTCATCGACTCGCTCCTGTACCGGCACTGGGACTCCTGGGTGGACGGCAAACGGCAACACCTTTTCGTGGTTCCCGTCGCCGCCAACGGCGTCGCCGCCGGCGCCCCGCGCGACCTCACCCCGGGCAACCGCGACGCCATTCCCACCTCGAGCACGTTCGACGGAGGGGACGAATTCGCCTTCTCTCCCGACGGCGCGGAAATCGTCCACACCGCCACGCCGCTGCCGGTCCGCGAGGAAGCCTGGAACACCAACCACGACCTCGAGTCGGTCGACGTCGCCACCGGCGAACGCCGCCAACTCACCCGGAATCCCGCCGCCGACGGCCTGCCGCGCTACTCGCCCGACGGCCGCTGGATCGCCTTCCGGGCCCAGTCGCGCGCCGGGTTCGAGGCCGACCGCTGGCAACTCTTCGTGCTCGACCGCAAGGACGGCAAAATCCGCGGCCTGACCCGCGACTTCGACCAATCGATCGCCTCGCTCGACTGGGTGGGATCCGGGACGCTCGTGGTCCAGGCCGAGGAGCGGGGCACCAAGCGACTCTATGCCGTCCCGCTCGCGGGCGGCGTGCCGCGACCGTTGACGCGCGGCGGCACCGCGGTCGATGCCAAGGCCATCCCCCGCAGGAACGCCGTGGTGTTCTCCCGTTCGTATCTTTCCGCCCCCGCGGAAATCGAGCGGGTGACGCTCGACGGTTCGGACAGCGTCCGGGTCACCCGTTTCAACGAGACGCGCCTCGCCGGCATCGACCTTCCCCGCCCCGAGTCCGCGGAGGTCAAGGGTGCCGGGGGCACTCCGGTGCACCTGTGGATCCTCAAACCACCCGGGTTCGACGCCTCCAGGAAGTATCCCCTGGTGTTCTGGGTCCACGGGGGACCGCAGGGCGCGTGGACGGATTCGTGGTCGTACCGGTGGAACGCGGAACTCTGGGCGGCGCAGGGCTACGTGCTGGCGATGCCTAATCCGCGGGGCAGCACCGGGTTCGGGCAGCGGTTCACCGACGAGATTTCCCACGACTGGGGCGGGCGCGTGTACGAGGACCTGATGGCCTCGCTGGCGTGGGTGGAGAAACAACCCTACGTCGACCGGTCGCGGATGGCAGCGGCCGGCGGGTCCTACGGCGGGTACATGATGAACTGGTTCCAGGGCCACACCGACCGGTTCAAAACCCTGGTCACGCACTGCGGCGTCTATGAGTTCTCGACCATGTACGGGACCACGGAGGAACTGTGGTTCGACGAATGGGAACACGGGGTGCCGTGGAAGAATCCGGACTTCGACAAGTGGTCGCCGCACCGGTTCGCCGGGAATTTCAAGACGCCGAACCTGGTGATCCACGGCGAACTGGATTTCCGGGTGCCGGTGCACCAGGGCCTGAGCCTGTTCACCACGCTCCAGCGGAAGGGCATTCCCTCCCGGTTGCTGTATTTTCCGGACGAGGGACACTGGGTGAACAAGCCCCAGAACAGCGAACTCTGGCATCGCACCGTGTTCGATTGGCTGGCGACGTACCTGAAGTAGATCCACGCGGGAACGGGCCTCCGGTCCGCCTGGCCCACACCACTCCCGATCCCGCCGATTGCAGGACAGATTCATGATTGGACCCGGGATCATCCGCCGCGCTTTGCCGCTGGTTCTTTCCGCCGCCGCCGCGGTTGCCGGCCTGGCCGCGGACCCTGCGGCGCCGCCGTTCAAGGTGGCCGCTTTCTACACCGGCCAGCGCGAACCAGCCCACGTCAGCTTCCTCGCGGAGGCCAACCAGTGGTTCTCCAGGATGGCTGGCCCGCATCATTTCGCCTACGAGACCACGACCAACTGGGCCTTGCTGAATCCCGCCTACCTTGCCCATTGCCAGGTGGTGGTCTTTCTGGACACCCGACCCGACGATACCTCCCAGCGAAAGGCGTTCGAGGACTACATGGAGAAAGGCGGGGCCTGGATGGGTTTTCATTTCGCCGGGTTCGCCCTGGACCGGTCCCTCTTTCCGCAGAACTGGAATTGGTATCACGAGACGTTCCTCGGCGGGGGCGAATACGCGAGCAACACGTGGCGGCCCACTTCGGCCATCCTCCGGGTCGAAGCCACCGGCCATCCCGCGACCCTCGGTTTGCCCGCGACTTTCCGATCCGCGCCCAACGAGTGGTATCGCTGGAAGAACGATCTGCGCCGCAACAAGGACATCCAGGTGCTGCTGTCCATCGATCCCGCGAGTTTCCCGCTCGGCACCGGCCCGAAGCCGCACGAGATCTGGCACGCCGGCGACTATCCGGTCGTCTGGACCCACCGGAAGTACCGCATGATCTATTTCAACATGGGCCACAACGACCTCGATTTCGAGAGCAAGCCCCCCAAGGACCTGTCGTCGACCTTCGGCAACGAGATCCAGGACAAACTGGTGTTGAATGGCCTCCTGTGGCTCGGCGGACGCGGCCCGGCCAACGGCGGCAAGAAGCGGGAGTGACGCCGGACGCCCGCGGGGAGCGGGTGCCTCCGGACCCTGTTGCCGGCCGCGGCACGAGGCGTCACGGACGGGTTCCGACGTGGCTCAAGGCGGGGAACCCGCGGCCTCTTTCAGCACGAATTCCATCGCCGCGCACGTGTCCTCATAGTTCGTTTCGTGCAGGCCTTCCGGCCGATGAAGGCTCAGCACTTTGTGCCGTCCCCGCTCCAACTTGCCGACCAACCGCAGCACGCTTTTCGCCGGCACGACGGCATCCTTTCCACCCGTCGTCACGGCGACCGGCATGGTGAAGCGCTCCGGCCACAACTCGGCGCTGCGTTTCCGGTATTCGCCGGGCACCTCCGATTTCGATCCGCCGAACGATTCGCCGATGGCGCCCTGGAAGCCCTCGTACTCCACGAGATTGGCGGTGCCGTTCTGGCTGCAGACGCCGGCGACCAATTCGGGATGCAACACCGCGAAAGTCAGCGCCGCGGTGCCGCCCATCGAACCGCCCGCGACGAACACGCGCCCGACCTTTCGACGCCGCTTCAGTTCCCCGATGATCTGCACCACGTCCGCCTCCGCCTTCGGGCCCATCCACGAGGTGGTCCCGCGATAGTCCGGCGACACCACGATCATGCCGTGCTTCGCGGCCACGTCGCGCACCGCCCTGCACTCGTCGCGTCCCTCCCGGAGGTACTGCCAGCGATCCGCGCCGTGCCCATGGAAGGCGATGACCACGTCGTTCGTCCTCGCGGTGTCGAAATCCGTTGGCAGCAGTTCGACATAGCGCTGCTCCGTGCCGTCGAGGCCGGACCTGAAGGCGATGTCCTGCGGACCGGACGCCACCGCCGGCAACCACAGCATCGCGAGGATCAACGGGAACCGGATCATGGGTTCGGGGATTGTATCGGTCTCCGGGTACCGGCCGCGGAGATCCGTGGGCGGTCGTTGTCGGGTTGGAACCGGAAAGGCGAAAGCGTCGCGCGCCCATCCTTACCGGCGACTGCCGGCCGCGATCTGGCGGGTGATCTCGAAGGCGACGTCCAGCGCCACCTTGGCCTGCGCGCCGCTCACCTTCGGCGATTGCCGCTCGCGCACGCACGACACGAAGTGCCGCAGTTCCAGCTTCAACGGCTCGTCCTTCGCGATCGGCACCGGTTCGCGCACGATGCGTCGCCCGGCGAATTCGCTCACGATCGCCGAGTCCCGCGCGGACAGGAGCTTCCTGAGCAACGACGACTCTTCCTCGCCGTCCACCGCCAACCGGTACAGGAAACCTTCCTGTGCCCGGTAATCGAGCGAGATGTAGCTCGGGCGCGCGCCGCCGCTGAACACCCGGATTTTCCGCATCCGCTCCGGCGAGATCCGGCTGGCGGTCAGGTTGGCGATGCAACCGTTGGCGAACCGCAGGCGCGCGTTGGCGATGTCCTCGCTCGCGGACAGCACGGGGATGCCCACCGCCTCGACCGATTCCAGGGGCGATTTCACGAAGGCCAGCACCACGTCGAGGTCGTGGATCATGAGATCCAGCACCACGCCGATGTCCGTGCTCCGCGCCGGATACGGCGACAGTCGGTGGCATTCGATGAACCGCGGTTCGGTCGCGGCCTCCTCGAGATAGCGGTAGACGGGATTGAACCGTTCGACGTGGCCGACCTGCAGCACCCGGGATTTCTCGTGGGCCAGGGCGACCAGGTCGGCCGCCTGCGCCGCGGAATCCGTCATGGGTTTCTCGACCAGCACGTGGCGGCCGGCATCGAGCGCGAGCCGGGCGAGTTCGTGGTGGGTCGACGTCGGCGTCACCACGCTGAGGGCGTCGCAGGCGGCGATGGCCTCGGCGACGGTGCGGAAGGCGGCCACCCCGTGTTTCGCGGCGTGTTCCGACGCCGATTCGGCGCGCGCGTCGTAGACGCCCGCGAACACGACCTCCCCCGCCCGGGCGAGCTCCGCGTAGATCCGCGCATGCTCTTTCCCGAGCGATCCCACTCCCAGAACGCCCACCGTGGGCAACCGTGACATGCGGGGAGAGTAGGCAGTGATCGGCGATCAGTAACCAGTATTCAGCAACCCGTGTTCGGAGCCTGGGCCTCCGGGTTGCCCCCCGGCCCCTTGAAGCGGCGGCGTTCCCAACCGAACCACACCGCGACCATCAGTCCCGACACGGTGCCGACGATGGGGACCGCCAGCTGGTTCGGGGGCTGGCATCCGAGCACGATCAGGAAAAGACAGCCCAGCATGGCCACCAATGCCAGAGGCCGGTACCAGACGCCCAGTTGCCACGGGCCCATGTGCCGCCAGTGCCGGCCGTACGCGAGGAATCCCGCCGCGACCGGCAGCACGTAGGAGATGTAGAGCAGCACCGTGCAGACCGCCGCGATGGTGCCGTACGGGACGAAGACCGTGAACGTCGCCGCCATTCCCGCCGTCACCCAGACCGCCGCCGCCGGCGATTGCGTCCGCGGATTCACCCGGCGCAGGAATCCCGAGGCCGGCAACCCGCCGTCGCGCGCGAACGCGTAGGTCATGCGCGAGGCCGAGGTCAGCGCCGCCAGGCCGCACAGCCATTGCGACGCCACGATCCCGGCCAACAGCGCCGTCGACAGCCATCCGGGAAGCACCCGGCGCATCACCCATGGCACCACCGCGCCGCCCTGGTCCACGCCCGCCCCCACGTCCGGCAATGCCAGCAGGATCGCGATCGCCATCGCCCAACCGGCAAGACCCGACACCCACACCGCCCGCACCAGGCTCCGCGGGACGGTGCGCGCCGCGCCGATGGTTTCTTCCGCCGTGTGCGCCGACGCGTCGAAGCCCGTGATGGTGTACGCCGGCCACAGCAACCCGAGGCAAAACACCCAGGCCAGATTCGCGTGGCGCGGCAACGCCGCCGCGTCCACCGGTCGCCCGCTCAGGTTCTCGAACCGCCACAGGCGCGTCCAATCGTGCGACGGCGCCGCCGCCAGCAGCGCCAGGGTCAGCACGGCCGCGACCGCGAGGATCAGCCAACCGGAGAGATCGGTGAGCCGCGTGGTCCAACGCGTCCCGAAATGGTTCAGCAACGCCTGCACCAGGGTCATCGCCACGATCCCCGTGGTCCGACCCCAACCGCCCCAGACACCCGACAACTCCACGCCGCAGACCGAGGCCAGGAAGTCGTAGGCCCCGGAATTCACGGCCGCGAGCACGGTGACCAGACCGAACAGGTTGAACCAGGCGGTGGCCCAACCGCAGCCGCGCCCGCCGAGGATCGAACCCCAGTGGTACAGGCCGCCGGCGGTGGGATACGCCGAGGCGACCTGCGCCATCGCCAGTGCCACGGCGAGGGAAAAGAGGCAGGCCAACGGCCAACCGATGCCGATCGCCGCGCCCCCGCCGCCGGCGAGCCCGATGGGGAACGAAGTGATCCCCCCGGCCAGGATGCAGATGATCGAGAACGAGATCGCGAAGTTCGAAAAGCCGGACAGACGCCGCGCCAGTTCCTGGCGGTAGCCGAGTTTGCGGAGCAACGCCTCGTCGTCGGAATGCGGGGATGGGCCGGACACGGCCGGAGAGTGGTGGAACCCCCGCCCCACCTCACGCGGATTCGCCCGGCCCCGTGCCCCCGCCAACCGGGCGCGGCCACCATCGGTGCAAACCGCCTCCGTCGTGATCGAGCCTGCGCGGGATCGCACGCGCCACCCCCGCCGGACCCGGAAGCCCGCATCCCCCGATCCCCATCCCCTCCGCAATCGGCGGCAAGGCCCGACGGTTGCCACCGCCGGCGGCAACACCGCCGAGAGGGCCCCCCGGCCCACGCCCGAAAATTCCCCCGTGACAGGCCCGCCCCGGCGTGGCTAGTTCCCCGGCCGTGAAACGCATCCTGTTGACATGCCTCGCTTCCCTCTGCCTCGCCGGCATGGCGTGGGCGGCCGACGACAAAAAGCCCGATGCTCCCGCCGCCGACGAGGTCGCGGTGATCAAGTTCAAGGACTTCGGCGAACTGGTCGTCGAGTTCTGGCCCGACGTCGCCCCGAAAACCGTCGAGAACTTCAAGAAACTCGCGAAGGACAAATTCTACGACGGCACCGCGTCGCACCGCCTCATCGCCGGGTTCATGCTGCAGATGGGCGATCCTTTGACCAAGGACGCCGCCAACGAATCCCGCTGGGGCACCGGTGATCCCGGCTACAAGATCAAGGCCGAGTTCAACCCCAAGCCCCACGTCCGCGGCGTGCTCTCCATGGCCCGTTCCCGCAATCCCGACAGTGCCGGCTCCCAGTTCTTCGTCTGCTTTGCCCCCGCCCCGAACCTCGACAACCAGTACACCGGATTCGGCAAGGTCATCAAAGGCGAGGACGTGCTCGCCAAGCTCGAGAAGATCCCGGTCACCGACAACAAATACAGCGGCGAGCATTCCGCCCCCGCCCAACGGGTCCACGTCGACAGCATCCGCATCGTTTCCCGCGCCTCCCTCAAGTAAGCCCACGACCCGCATTCCCTCCATGAGCACCCCCGCCACCGCCCCCGACGAAGTCGCCGTCATCGCCACCAACCACGGCCAGATGGTCGTCGAGTTCTGGAGCGACGTCGCCCCGAACACCGTCGAGAACTTCAAGAAGCTGGCCCGCCAGGGCTTCTACGACGGCACCGCCTTCCACCGCGTGATCCGCGGTTTCATGATCCAGGGCGGCGATCCGCTGACCAAGAATCCCGCCGACGAGGCCCGCTGGGGCACCGGCGATCCCGGCTACAAGATCAAGGCCGAGTTCAACGCCCGGAAACACGTCCGCGGCGTCCTCTCGATGGCCCGGTCCGCGAGCCCCGATTCCGCCGGTTGCCAGTTCTTCGTCTGCCACGGCGACGCCGCTTTCCTCGACGGCCAGTACACCGCGTTCGGCACCCTCCTGCGCGGCCTCGAGACCCTCGAGAAGATCGCCACCACCCCCTGCCGGTCCGCCGGCGAACGCTCGCCCAGCCGCCCCGTCGAGCGCGTCCACGTCGAGAGCATCCGGATCGTCAACCGCGCCGAACTGCCCGCGTGAGCCCGGACGGCACCGACATCGCGTCGATCGCCACGGCCCTCGTCGCCCTCGGGTGCCCCGGGGATGCCGCCGCCGCCATGGCCGCGCAACTCGACAAGCGCGCGCGCCAACTCGCCGTCGAGCGCGGCCTCGCCCACGGGGACGCGCTGGCACACCTCCTCCGTCTCATGGCCGGCGGCTGGGCCGCCCAGGCCCGGGGCATCCGCGTCGACTCCTGATCCCGCTCCCATGGAAATCCGTCCCTGGCCCAAACTCGGTTCCCGTCCCTCGGGCGACTTCCGCATTTTCACCCTGCGCTCGGACCTCAAGGTCAACCCGCGGACGGGTCGCCAGCACGACTTCTACGTCATCGACTGCGTCAACTGGGTCAATGCCTGCGCGGTCACCCCGGACGGGCAGTTGGTGATGGTGGAGCAATACCGGCATGGGTCGGACACCATCGAGCTCGAGGTGCCCGGCGGGATGCTGGACGCCCACGAGACCGACCCGGTCGCCGGCGCGGTGCGCGAATTGCGCGAGGAAACCGGCTTCACCGGACGCGATCCCCGCGTGATCGGCGAGATGTTCCCGAACGCGGCCATCATGAGCAACCGCTGCCATACCGTGGTGGTCGAGGACGCCCGGTTGACCCACCCGCTCGAACTCGACCACGGCGAGGACATCGCCGTCCGCCTGGTCCCCGTCGACGAGGTCCCGCGGTTGGTGGCCTCCGGACGCATCCGCCACGCGATCGTCCTCGCGGCGCTCCATCATTTCGATCTTTGGCGCCGGGGCATCCGCGCGGCATGATCGTCCCGTTGCATTCCATGCCCGCCATTCCCCCGCTCCCTCCCGGCGTCAGCCTCCACCGACTCGACAACGGCCTCGAGGTCATCCTGCGAGAGGATCGCTCCGCCCCCGTGGTGAGCGTCCAGGCATGGTGCCGCGCGGGAAGCATCGACGAAGGCCCGTGGCTCGGGGCCGGGCTGTCCCACGTGCTGGAGCACATGCTGTTCAAGGGCACCAGCACCCGCGGCGCCGGTCGCATCGACCAGGAAGTGCAGGCCGCCGGCGGCTACATGAACGCCTACACGTCGTTCGACCGCACCGTCTACTGGATCAACGTCCCCAACACCGGCGCGACCATCGCCATCGACATCCTCTGCGACATCCTCCAGCACGCGACGCTCCCCGCCGACGAGTTGGCGAAGGAGCTGGACGTGATCCGGCGGGAGATGGACATGGGCAACGACGACCCGGGCCGCCGGTCCAGCCGGCGGTTGTTCGAGACCGCCTACATGCGGGCCCCGTACCGCCAACCGGTCATCGGCATCCCCGACATTTTCAACCGGCTGACCCGGGACGACATCGCGCGCTATTACTCGGAGAAATACGCCCCCAACAATTGCTTCCTCGTGGTGGTGGGCGACATCGCGCCGGCCGACGCGCTCGCGCAGATCCGCGCGGCCTTTGCCGGCAGTGGCGCCAAGCCCTTGCCGCCGTCGGTCCACCTCGCGGAACCGCGCCAGGCCGCGCCGCGCGAACTGGTGGAGGAGGCGCCCGTCGAACTCGCGCACTTCCATCTGGCCTGGCACACGCCCGACGTCCGTCATCCCGACACGGCGGTGCTCGACGTCCTCTCGACCCTGCTCGGATCGGGCCGCAGCTCGCGCCTTTACCAGGCGGTGCGGGAACGCGCCGCGGTGGTCCACTCCGTCAGCGCGTGGACCTACACTCCCGGACACGTGGGCCTCTTCGGCGTCAGCGGCCTGTGCGACGGCCCCCGTTTTGCCGCGGCGCGCGACGAGATCCTCGCGGAGATCGAGCGCATGAAGACGGATCTGGTGCCGCCCGGGGAGTTGGCCAAGGCGGTGCGCCAGTTCACCGCCGGCACCCTGGCCACGCGGAAGACCATGGAGGGACAGGCCCAGGATCTCGGCGGGAACTGGATGGCGGCCCACGACCTGAATTTCAGCGAGCGCTACCTCGCCGCCGTGCGCCGCATCACCCCCGAGGACCTGCGCCGCGTCGCCCGCGAGCATCTCGGCGAGGACAACCGCACCGTCTACGCCCTGGTCCCGGCCGGCGCGGCTCCCGCCCCGGCCGCCGTCGCCGAAACCGCCGCCGACCAACCCGCGCGCCGTTTCGAATTCGCCAACGGCCTGCGCCTCCTCGCCAAGGAGGATCACCGCCTCCCCTTCGTGCAGTTCCGCGCCGTGTTCACCGGCGGTCTCCTCGCCGAAACCATCGCCAATGGCGGCATCACCGGCCTGCTCTCCCGGTTGCTGGTCAAGGGTACCCGCCGGCGCGACGCCACCCAGATCGCCATCGAGATCGAAAGCCTCGGCGGCAGCCTCGAACCCTACGGCGGCAACCATTCCTTCGGCGTCTCCGCCGAGGTCCTCTCCGGCGATTTCGCCGCCGGCCTCGACCTCTTTGCCGACACGCTTCTCAACCCGGCGTTTCCGGCCGACGCCCTCGAGCGGGAACGGGAGATCCAGTTGGCGGGACTCCGCGGCCAGCGCGACCACCTGCTCCAGTGCGCCTTCAAGGCCATGCGCCGCGGCCTGTTCGGCGACGCCGGCTACGGACTCGACGGCCTCGGCACCGAGGAATCCGTGCGCCGCATCCAGATCGCCGACGTCGCCGCGTTCCACGCGGGTCTCGCCGTGCCGAACAATTGCGTCATGGCCGTCTATGGCGACGTCCATCCCGACGCGGTCCGGGGCGCCATCGACGCCACCTTCGGCCAGTGGAAGGCGGGCCCCGTTCCGGGGCCGCTGGCCGTCCAAGGCACCCCGGCGGGCTCCCGTTTCGAGGAATCCCGCGAGAAGGAACAGGCGGTCCTCGCGCTCGGCTTCCCCGGGAGCACCTTCGACGCGCCCGACCGCTACGCCCTCGAGCTGATCCAGGAAGCCTGCAGCGACATGGGATCGCGCCTGTTCATGCGCATCCGCGACGAACTCGGGCTCGCCTATTACGTCGGGGCGTCGAATTTCCTCGGCCGCATTCCCGGCTACTTCGCGTTCTATTGCGGGACCGATCCCGCCAAGGTGGAACTGGTGGAGACGGAACTGCGGGCCCAGGCCGACATCATCGCCCGCGAGGGGCTTTCCGACGAGGAGTTGGCCCGGGCCAAGGCCAAGGTGATCGGGCAGAAGAAAATCGCCCGCCAGGATCTCGGACAGCAGGCAACCGCCGCCGCCCTCGACGAACTCTACGGGCTCGGTTTCGAAAACCCCGACCTCGAGAACGCCCGCTACGAGGCGGTCACCGCCGAGGATATCCGTGCCGCCGCCCGGCGTTATTTCGTGCCGGACAAGTCGGTGCTCTCGGTGATCCGCGGAAAGTGACGCGGGTCAGCGGAACTTGAACGGCTCGTTGGTCCGGCCGCATCCCGGACAACGGCTGCGCTCCACCTCGGGATCGTCCGTGTAGACCAACAGGCATCGGTCGCAGCGGAACACCTGGTCCGGGTCCCGGGCCGGTTCGAAATTGCGACGACGGTGTTCGCCCCAGAGCGCCAGACCGCCCACGACGCCCAACCCCGCGAGCACGTAAACCAGGATGAGGGTCTCGGGTGCCATGTCAGCGCATCGAGGTCCGCGTGCTCCACCGCACCGTCACGAAGCCCGCCGTCAATTCGTCCGGCGCGAAGCCCGGCCGCTTCACCGCACCCGCCAACGGCCGGAACCGGGCCTCCGACAACGCCCGCCGCGCCGTGTCGTCCGCCGCCCGCAAGCCGCTGGATTCCACGATCCGCGCCAGGACGACCCACCCTTGCGGGTTCACCAGGACTTCCAGCCGGGTCGAGCCCAGCAATTCCACGCCGTCCCACGGGCCGATTTCCGGCGCCTTGTCCCACGCGCGCGACGCCAACCCGCCCTCGGCCCCGACCGTCGTCCGGTCCGCGACCAGCGGCAGCGTCGAACCGACCGGAGCCGGCGGGCGCACCGCGCTTGGGGAACGCGGCTCCACCGGCGCCGGGACCGCCCCCACCATCGACCAGGCCGGCGGGTTCGTGAGCCACCGCGGCGGGGCCGTCCATTCGGCAAACCGATAGGTCGGACGCGACATTGCGGCGCGCGCCACGGCCTGGAACGGATCGCGGGGATCGTCGCCAAACGCGTCCGAATGCGCGCCAAAACCACCCGACAACGCCGCGTTCGCGCCGGCCGCATCCCAGACCCAACCGGACCGGGGCGGGGTCCCGAGGCTTCCCTGAACCGTCCGCGGCACCCGGCCCAAACGCAACACGACCACCAACTGGACGGCGGTGCACGCCACGGCAAGCCACGCGAGCTTGCCCGCCGACCAACCCGCGCGCGGCACCGGGATGCCCGTACCGGGCCCGGGTCCGCCGGCGGCTTCCGCGGGAAGCGGCGTCATGGCTGGGGCCGCGCGACGAAGAACACGCGGTTGAGCCCGGCCGCACGGGCGATTTCGCCGACCCGAACCAAGGCACCGTGGGCGACGCGGCGGTCGGCCTGGATCACGACGACCGGCAGTTCGCGCGATTGCGCGCGGCGCTCGGAAAAGCGCTTGGCGAGGTCGACCTCGCCGACGAACTGGTTCTCGAAATACACCCGGCCCAGCGCGTCGACGGCCACCACCACCCTCGGCAAGGCCGGATCGAGCCGGATCCCCCCGCCCACGGGCAATTCGACGAGCGTCCCCCGGGGCAGGACAAGGTACTGGTGGAACAACAGGAAGAACGCGAGCGGGAACAGGACGCACAGGAACGGGATGGCGTCCCATTGTCCGCGAAGAACGCGGGTGGTGCGCGGGAATCTCATGGTTTCCGGTTGCCCGAAGCTTCGGCGACCAATCGCAGCGCCTCGGCACTGGCCTTTTCCATGTCGAGCACGATGGCGTTCACCCGCCCGACCAGGAAGTTGTGCGAGGCATGGCTGACGATCGCGATCCCGAGGCCGCCCGCGGCCGAGTACAACGATTGCCAAAGATGCTGGAAGAGATGCGCCGGCGCCGCGAACCCGCCCCCGGCCTGCAGGTCGTGGAACATGCCGATGAATCCGAACAACGTGCCCAGCAACCCGATCAGCGGCGCGATCTGCCCGATCGTCGCGAGCACGTTGAGGCGCGCCTCCAACCGCGGGACCTCCACCAACCCGACTTCCTCGATCGACTCCTCCACGCGCTCGCGTCCGCCGTCGCGCGCCAGGATCGCCGCCTTCACCAACCGCGACACCGGCCCCGGCGTCGCGTCGCAGATGGAGATGGCCTCCACGACGTTGTCGCGGCGGAGCACGTTCCGCACCCCCGCGAGGAACTCCACCGCGTTGATCTGTTCGCGGTGGTAGAAGAGGTAGCGGTCCACCGCGACGGCGATCATCGAGCCGCTCACGACGAGCAGCGGCAACAACATGACGCCGAACCGCGCCAGAAAACCGGGCTCCGGCAACGGCACGGCCGCATCGAGGGTGCTCGTGACTTCGGCGAGCAAAGGGCCGAACAACATGCTGCGGTTATAGGCCCGCAACCCCTCGAACCCCAACAAAAAGCACCGGCGCCGGCGTGCATCCGGCCCGGGGGCCGACGCCCGCGGCACCGTTCCGGCCATGCCGCGGGGGGCGAAACCCCGGGGTTCCGCGGCGAAAACGGTGGTTCGGTCCCGGCCGCACCGGTTCCCCCGCGAGCATGGCCTTCCCCCTTTCCCCTTCGCGCGTTCCCCTCTAGTCTCGCCGCGTGCCTGAGCGTCCGTCCGACGGCGAAAGAGTCTACCAAGGGGTTCCCGTCTCCGGCGGCGTCGCCCATGGCCGCGTCATCGTGCTCGGGCAATCGGCCCGGAACATCCTTCGACGCGAATTGCCGGAGGCCGACGTCGATGCCGAACTGGCCCGCCTCCAGTCCGCGCTCACCCAGACCCGCCGCGACCTGCTCGAGGTCCAGCGCCAGGTGGAGGAAGCCCTCGGCCGGCAGGAGGCGTCGGTCTTCGACGCCCACCTGCTGGTCCTCGAGGACCCCATGCTCCTCGACGAGGTCCACCGGTTGATCCGCGACCACCGCGTGAACGCCGAATCGGCCTACCAGCAGGTTTCCGAAAAGTACGCCGCGGCCCTCGGCGCCCTCGAGGACGACTATCTCCGCGAACGCGCCGCGGACATCCGCGACATCTCGGGCCGCGTGCTCGACCACCTGTTGGGACACCGCTCGGAACGCGATCTGCGCTCGCTGCCCGAGCCCTGCATCATCCTCGCGCCCGACCTCGCCCCGAGCACGACCGCGACCCTGGACCGGGCCCACGTGCTGGGGTTCGCGACGGATGGCGGCGGGACCACGAGCCACACGGCGATCATGGCCCGGAAACTCGGGATCCCGGCGGTGGTCGGCCTCGGCGACATCACCGCGCGGGTGCGCAACGGGGAATATGCCCTCCTGGACGGCCACGGCGGCGTGCTCACCATCAACCCGACCGACCAGACCCTGTTCGAGTACGGCCAACTGAAGCAGCGGCGGGCCGCGTTGGACGAACGGCTCGGCGCCCTGCGCGAACAACCGGCGGTCACCCTCGACGGCCACAGCATCCACCTCGCCGCCAACATCGACCATCCGGACGACACCCAGGCCGTGCGGGCGTGCGGCGCCGAGGGCGTGGGACTGTTCCGCAGCGAATTCCTTTTCCTGAACCGCCGCGATCTGCCGTCCGAGGACGAACAGTTCGAGGCCTACCGGCGGGTTGCCGAGGCGGTCGCGCCCAACCCGGCGATGATACGGACGCTCGACATCGGCGGCGACAAACTTCCGGCCGCCTGGGCGCGGCTCGGGGAGCAAAACCCGTTCCTCGGATGGCGTGCCATCCGGATCTGCCTCGACCAACCGGAACTGTTCCGGACCCAACTCCGCGCCATCCTCCGTGCCAGTGCCCACGGACGGGTCAAGATCATGTTCCCGATGATCAGCAGCATCGCCGAACTCCGCGGCGCCAACGCCTCCCTGGAACGGTGCCGCGAGGAACTGCGCGACGAGAACGTCCCGTTCGACCCCGGCCTCGAGGTCGGCATCATGATCGAGGTCCCCGGGGCCGCGTTGATCGCCGACGTCCTCGCCCGCGAGGCCCAGTTCCTCAGCATCGGCACCAACGACCTCACCGGGTACACCCTGGCCGTCGACCGCATGAACGATCGGGTGGCACCCCTGTTCGCCCCGACGCATCCCGGCGTGCTGCGACTGATCGAGATGACCATCGCCGCCGCGCGGCGGCACGGGCGCTGGGTGGGCGTCTGCGGCGAAATGGCCGGGGAACCCGCGTTGGTCCCCCTCCTGTTGGGACTCGGTGTCGACGAACTCTCCGTGACGCCCGCGTCCGTACCGTCGGTCAAGTTCCTCCTGCGCCGCCTCCGGGTCGCCGAAACCCAGGCCCTCGCCCGGTTCGCCCTCGATGCCGAGGACGCCGAGGACGTGCGGCAGCGTTCGCGGGCCCTCGCGATGCAGGCCGCCCCCGAATTGTTCGCGGGCAACTGACGCGGCCCTATCGCCGCACCCGCCGCGTGGTTTGCAAAAATTGCCCCCTTCCCAGCGGCCCACGGTTCGTTACGATTTGCCCGCCCACATGAACGTGCTCATTCTGGCTGCCGGTTACGCGACGCGCCTGTACCCGCTCACGCTGACCCAGCCCAAGCCCCTTTTGTCCGTCGCCGGCA
The DNA here is from genome assembly GCA_008933025.1 of Verrucomicrobiota bacterium. Lineage (GTDB taxonomy): Bacteria > Verrucomicrobiota > Verrucomicrobiia > Limisphaerales > UBA9464 > UBA6176. Next base: position 12,758 of record WBXI01000017.1, on the reverse strand, counting down.
AGCCGATGGTCGACTATGTCCTGGACAACCTGTCCGCGATCCCGGGCATCCACCGGGTCTACATCGTCACCAACGACAAATTCGCCGGCCATTTCCAGAAGTGGGCGGACCAATACCGGGCCACCAAATCCCGGCTCGAATTCACCATCGTCAACGACGGTTCGACGGACGACAGCAACAAGCTCGGGGCCATCGGCGATTTGAACCTCGTGCTGGAACGGGAGAAACTCGACGACGACCTGATCGTCGTGGCCGGCGACAACCTGTTCAACCAGTCGCTGGAGAAGTTCGGGGAGTTCTGCCGCGCCAAGAACCAGGTGGTGCTCGGCGTCTACGACGTCGGCAACCTCGACCAAGCGAAGAAGTACGGGGTGGTCGAAGTGGACTCCGCCGGGCAAATCGTCAGTTTCGTCGAGAAGCCGCAGCATCCCGCCAGCACCCAGATCGGGATTGCCCTCTATTATTACCCGCGGCATACCCTGCCCCGGATCCGCGAATACCTGGCCGCCGGCAACAATCCCGACCAACCGGGCCGTCTCATCCAGTGGCTTTATCCCCGCGTCCCGGTGCTCACGTGGACCATCCCGGGCATCTGGTACGACATCGGCTCGAAGGAAACCCTCGAGGAAGCCAACCGGATCTTCGCCCGTCGCTGATCCGGCTTCCGCCGATCCAACCGCCGGGCCACCCGGCGGGCGGCAGGGTTTTGCCGGAGGCAGCGAGGCCGGTCGTCCAAATGGAACCTTGACGGTTGGAGACCGGAAAACGTAGGTTTGGACACACAAGAGCTTCCTTGGCCGGGGTTGACCGGCACGCGCAAGTCGGAGGTGAAAACTGCCGACTTTTTTTTGTCTGCGCGGAGGGGCTTTGAGCGCGTATGAACGCAGAGTTTCTAGCGGTTCTGGAATATTGGGAGAAAGAAAAAGGCATCCCGAAGGAGCGCCTTTTGAACGCCGTTGAGGAGGCGCTGCTTGCCGCGGCCAAAAAGGCCGTGGGGCCCGCGCGCGAACTCCGCGTCTCCATCGACCCCAAAGCCGGCGACATCAAGGCGTGGGCCAAATTGATGGTCGCCGAGCGCATCGTCTCCAAACACGATCAAATTTCGGTCTTCGACGCCCGGCGCGCCGGTTTCCCGGATGCCAAACAAGGCGACGAGATCGAGGTGGAGGTCACCCCCGCCGGCTTCGGCCGCATCGCCGCCCAGTTTGCCAAGCAGGCGCTGATGCAGCAGGTGCGCCGTGCCGAAAAGGAACTCATCTTCGCGGAATTCAAGGACCGCGTCGGCGACATCGTCAGCGGGACGGTCCGCCGTTTCGAACGTTCCGACGTCGTCCTCGACCTCGGCAAGTTCGAGGCGCTCATGCCCAACCGCGAGCGCGTCCCCACCGAGGAATACCAGATCGGCGAACGCATCCGTTGCTACGTCAAGGACATCGAGCAGACCCCCCGGGGTCCCGAGATCATCCTTTCCCGCGCCGACCCCCAGTTCGTCCTCAAGTTGTTCCGCCTCGAGGTCAGCGAGATCAACGACAACACCATCGAGGTCAAGGGCATCGCCCGCGAACCCGGCTTCCGCACCAAGCTCGCCGTCTATTCCCGCGATTCCAAAGTCGATCCCGTCGGCGCCTGCGTCGGTCTTCGCGGCCAACGCGTCAAGAACATCGTCCGCGAACTCAACAACGAGAAGGTCGACATCATCCCGTGGTCGCCCGACGTCAAGACCTTCGTCGGCAACGCCCTCGCTCCCGCGAAACTCAAGAGTTTCCAGATCGACGAGCCCAACCACCGCGTCTATGTCCGTTGCGCGGCCGACCAACTTTCGCTGGCCATCGGCAAGCGCGGGCAGAATACCCGGCTGACCGAGCGCATCACCGGTTGGCGCATCACCATCGAACCCGAGGCCGACGCCGTGTCGGGCTTCGCCGACAAGGTCGAGCACGCCATCCGCGAATTCACCGTCATCCCCGGCATTTCCCGCGAGCACGCCCAAGTGCTCGTCAATGCCGGCTTCCACTCCGTCGAGGATCTTTCCCAGGTGGAGATCGTCGACCTCCAGGCGCTGCCGGAAATCGGCGACGCCGCCGCATCGATCCTCGAGGCCGCCCGCGGCGAAATGACCCGACGCAATACCGGAGAAAACGGCACGCCTGCGTGATTCGAATTCTCCACCCCGCCCCGCCCGCGCACCCTTGGGGTCCGGTCGGGGCGGTCGGATTTAAAAACTATACTGTATGCCCGTCCGTATTTACGAAATCGCCAAGAAGTTGAACCTCGAGAGCAAGGCCGTGCTCTCCAAGGCGAAGGAACTGGGCATCCATGCCGCCAAAGTCCCCTCGAGTTCCCTCGACAAGATCACCGCCGAATTCCTCGAGCAGCAGTTGACCCCGTTCGCAGGCCCCGCTCCCGTGTCTTCCGAACCCGTCGCCGCGGGTCCGGTCATGCTCATCCCCTCCGCTGATTCGTATCCGGAAGTGTACGCCGAGCCGGAACCCGAGGCGCCCGCCTCGTTCGAGCAGGAGTACGTCGAACCCACGGCTCCCGTGACGGCCGCAGCGCTCCCCGAACCCGCCGCCACCCCGGCCGTTGCCGCGGAGCCCCACGCGCCCACGCGCCGAACCGAGGCCCCGGACCCCGCACTTCCGGCCCCGACTCCCGCCGTCGCCGCCGAGCCAATCGCGGCGTCCGCGCCCGTCGCGGCCGAACCGGCACCGCAGACCCCGCCGGTCGCCCCCGCGCCCGTCGCCCCCGCCCCGCCCGCAGCCCCGACGGGCCCCCGGCCCGGTCTCGGAGAAAAAATCGGGTCCATCGATCTCTCCAAGATGGGTTATCGCCGCCCCGGCGCCGCGACACCGGCCGATGCCCGTGCCCGCGATGCCCGTGCTCCGGGCGCTCCCGCTCCCGTGGCGCGCCCCGGCAGCCCCGCCCCCGCTCCCCAGATGCGTCCGGGCCAGCCGCCCCAACGCCCCGGCTTTCCGCCGCAGGGCCGCCCCGGCGGTTTCCAACAGGGCCGCCCCGGTGGCCAATTCGGCAATCGTCCCGGCAACTACCAGCAGACCGGTCGTCCGGGATATCCCGGCCAACGCCCCGGTCCCCCCGCCCCGCAACGCACCGCCACCCCCCCGAAACCCCAGCTTTCGGTGGATGCCCCCAGCATCCAACTCCGCCCGCCCATCATCGTCCGCGAACTCGCGGAGAAGATGGGTCGCAAGCCCTTCCAGGTCATCGCCGACCTGATGCAGATGGGGGTGTTCGCCACGGTGACGCAGACCATCGATTCCGAGGTCGCCGTCAAGGTGTGCGCCAAACACGGGTTCCGTTTCGAAACCGAGAAGCGCGACAAGGCCGCCCACACGGTCAACGTCCCGCGCGAGCAAAAGGTCGAACTCGACCAGGACGATACCCCCGAGGAAATGCGGCCGCGGCCGCCCGTGATCACCATCATGGGTCACGTCGACCACGGCAAAACCTCGCTGCTCGACGTCATCCGCAAGTCGAACGTGGTCTCCGGCGAGGCCGGCGGCATCACCCAGCACATCGGCGCGTACACCATCGCGTACCCGCACCCGCTCCGGAAGGACGAGGTCATGCAGTTGACCTTCCTCGACACCCCGGGCCATGCCGCCTTCAGCGCCATGCGCGCCCGCGGCGCCAATGTCACCGACATCGTCGTCCTCGTCGTGGCCGCCAACGACGGCGTCATGCCCCAGACCCTCGAGGCCCTCGCCCACGCCAAGGCCGCCAAGGTCCCCATCATCGTCGCCATCAACAAGTGCGACCACCCGGCTGCCAATCCCATGCGGGTGAAGCAGCAACTCCAGGACAAGGGGCTCGTCCCCGACGATTGGGGCGGCGACACGCTCTACGTCGAGTGCTCCGCGATCACCAAACAGGGCGTCGACAAACTGATCGAGAGCATCCTGCTCCAGGCCGAGCTCATGGAGCTCAAGGCCAATCCCAAGCGCAACGCCAAGGGCAACGTCATCGAATCCGGCGTCGAGGCCGGCGGTCCCGTCGCCACCGTCCTGGTGCGCAAGGGCACGCTCCACATCGGCGACGTCATCCTCTGCGGCGAACGCTACGGACGCGTCCGCGCCATGATGAACGAGGACGGCCAACGCCTCAAGGAGGCCGGCCCGTCGAATGCCGTCCGCGTCCTCGGCCTCAACGGAGTCCCCGAGGCCGGCTCGGAGTTCAGCGCCGTCGACAACGAAAAGGCCGCCCGCGAACTCGCCGAGGAACGCACCGAGGAACGCAAGCGCCTCGAACTCGACGGCGTCCGCCCCCGCCGCACCACCCTCGAGGACATCTTCTGCAACATCACCCAGATGTCGGCCAAGGTGCTCAAGGTCATCGTCAAGGCCGACACCCAGGGCTCCGTCGAGGCCATCTGCGAGGCCCTCCGCAAGATCGAGACCGACAAGGTGCAGCTCGAGATCATCCACGGCGCCGTCGGTGCCATCAAGGAGTCCGACGTCCACCTCGCCTCGTCCGCCAACGCCGTCATCCTCGGCTTCCATTCGCGCGTCGATTCCAGCGCCGCCGAAACCGCCAAGCACGAGGGCGTCCAGATCAAGCTCTACGCGATCATCTACGAACTCATCGACCACGTGAAGGAGTCGATGGCCGGACTCCTCGATCCCCTCCTCAAGGAGTCGATCGTCGGCCAGGCCGAGGTCCGCAAGGTGTTCGAACTCTCCAAGGGCGGCAATGTCGCCGGTTGCTCGGTCATCAACGGCCGCATCGTCCGCGGAAAGATGCGCGTCCGCCGCCGCAACAACGTCATCTACGAGGGCGTGTCCCTCACCCTCAAACGCTTCCAGGACGAGGTCAACGAGGTCCGGACCGGTCTCGAGTGCGGCATCCGCCTCGAGGGCTTCGACGACTTCCAGGAAGGCGACCTCATCGAGTGCTACGCCGTCGAGAAGGTCGCGCAGAAACTCGCCTAGCATCCGTCCGCGGCCCGGCCGGCGCTTCCCGCGCCGGCCGGCCGCGGCGGCGCTTTCCCATGTCCACACCGCCGCCCACCCCGAACCGCCGCATCCAACGCGTCTCGGAGCAGGTCCGTCGCGAACTCAGCGAGATCATCCGCCGCGAGTTCAACGTCGAGCACACCGGCTTGCTCACCGTCAACGAGGTCCGCACCGCCCCCGACCTCCGGACCGCCGTCGCCTACATCGGGTTCGTCGGCACCGCCGCCCAACGCCGCGATCTCCCCGACAAACTGCACGCCGCCGCCCCGCGCCTCCAGATCCTCCTCGGCGGCGCCCTCCGCCTGAAGTGGACCCCCGTTCTTTCCTTCGTCGTCGACGAATCCATCGAACGCGGCAACCGCGTCCTTGCCGTCCTCGAGGATCTCGAACGCCAGTCCCCGCCTCCCGGCAAACCCGCCGCCTGACCCCATGAAGGACTGTCCCAAGGTCGTCGAAAACATCCTCGACGCCCTCCGCGCCGCCGATTCCGTCTGCATCGTCGGACATGTCCGTCCCGACGGCGATTGCGTCGGCAGCCAACTCGGACTCGCCCTTGCCCTCGAGAACGCCGGCAAGAAGGTCACCGTCTGGAACGAGGACGCCGTCCCCCCCAAGCTCCGCTTCCTCGACCCCGAACGCCGCTTCCAGAAGCCTTCCGCCGGCAAGACATTCGACGTCGTCGTCGCCACCGACTGCGCCGCCTACGACCGCCTCGGGCGCGCGTGCGACCACATCGGCAACCGCGGCGTCTTCGTCAACATCGACCACCACGCCTCGAACACGAAATACGCCGACCTCAACTGGGTTTCCCCCCGCGAACCCAGCACCGGCGAACTCATCTTCGACCTCTGCAAATGGGCCGGCTGGAAGATCACCCGGCCCATCGCCGACTGCCTGTTCACCGCGGTGTCGACCGATACCGGCAGCTTCCAATATCCGAGCACCACGCCGGACACCCTCCAGACCGCCGCCGAACTGGTGGAGCGCGGCGCCGACCTCGGCCACATCTGCCAGGAGGTCTACCAGTCCTACCCGCTCACCCGGGTGAAGCTGCTCCGGCATCTCTACAGCACCTACCGCCTCGTCCACGCCGAACGCACCGCCTACTTCTGGCTCCGCAAACGCGACTACGCCCGCGCCGGCGCCGGCACCGAGGAAGCCGAGGGCCTCATCGACCACATCCGCTCCATCGAGGGCGTCGTCGTCGCCATCGTCTTCGAGGAGATCGACGCCGAACGCACCCGCGTCTCGTGGCGCTCCAAGAGCGGCCACGTGAACGTCGCTTCCCTCGCCGAACACTTCGGCGGCGGTGGCCACAAGGCCGCTGCCGGCGCCCGCATCGAGGGCCGCCCCCTCGGCGTCCAACGCCGCGTCCTCGGCGCCGTCAAACGCGCCCTCGACGCCGTCCGCTGACCCCCCCCTTTCGCATGCTCCAGTTCTCCGCCTTCGACGGCGCCTTGCTCGTCGACAAACCCCCCGGCTGCACCTCCCACGACGTCGTCGACCGCGTCCGCCGTCGCTTCGGGATCAAGAAGGTCGGCCACTGCGGCACCCTCGACCCCGCCGCCACCGGACTCCTCATGCTCGTCCTCGGGCAGGCCACCCGCCTCTCCGACAAATTCATGGCCGCGGACAAGGTCTACGAGGGCGATCTCAAGCTCGGCGAGGCCACCGATTCCTACGACGCCGACGGCGAGATCACCGCGTCGCTCCCGGTCCCGCCCATCACGCTCGAGCAACTCAATGCCGAGGCCGACGCGTTCCTCGGCGACCAGCAGCAGTTGCCCCCCATGGTCAGCGCCGTGAAGATCAAGGGCGTCCCCCTCTACAAACTCGCGCGCAAGGGGCAGGAGGTCGAGCGCACCCCGCGCTTCGTCCACATCTACAGCTTCCGCTTCAGCGCCTACGCCGAACCCATCGCCCACTTCCGCCTCGCCTGCACCAAGGGCACCTACGTGCGCACCATCGCCCACGAGATCGGACAGAAGCTCGGCTGCGGCGCCCATCTCGTCGGCCTGCGCCGCCTCGCGAGCGGCAAGTTCGACGTCGCCGATGCCCATCCCCTCGACACCATCCTGTCCTGGGACGAAGCCGCGCTCACCCGCGCGGTGATCCCGTTCCTCAAACTGAAAACGTTCGAGTGAACCCGGCCACGCGCGTCCTCCAACAGCCGGCGGATCTCGGCCGGCCCGCGTCCGGCGCGTGCCTCGCGCTCGGCATGTTCGACGGCGTCCACATCGGGCACCAACACCTCGTCCGCGTCCTCCTCGACGATGCCCGGCGCCTCGGCGTCCCCGCCGTCGTCGTCACCTTCGATCCCCATCCCCTCCGCGTCGTCCGGCCCGACCGCGCGCCGCGCCTCCTCCAGTCCCTTCCCCAGCGTCTCCGCGCGCTCGCCGCCCTCGGGCCCGACGCGATCCTCGTCGTCCCGTTCGACGAGGCCCTCAGCCGGGTCGACGGCGCCGACTTCATCCGCACCCTGGCCGATGGCTTCCACCATCTCCGGTCGGTCACCGTCGGCGAGTCGTTCCAGTTCGGCCACGACCGCAGCGGCGACGTGCCGCTGCTTCGCCGACTCGGCGCCGCGCTCGGCTTCGGGGTGAATGCCGTCGCCCCCGTCCGCGACGACGGCCAACCCGTCAGCAGCACCCGCGTCCGCACCGCCCTGCGCGAGGGTCGTCTCGACGAGGTCGCCCGTCTCCTCGGCCGTCCCTACTCGATCGCCGGCACCGTCGTTCCCGGCGACCGCCGCGGCCATGCCCTCGGCTTTCCGACGGCGAACCTCGACGTGCCCGAGCGCGAACTCCCGCCCCTCGGCGTCTACCCCGCGCGACTCGTCGTCGACGGCATCCGCCACGACGCCGTCCTCAATCTCGGCAATCGTCCCACCGTCGATGCCGCCGCCACCGTCCCGCGGCTCGAGATCCACGTGCTCGATTTCGACGGCGATCTGTACGGGCGCGAACTCGAGGTCGAATTCGGCGCGCGACTCCGGCCCGAACACCGGTTTGAATCCCTCGACGCGTTGCGCGCGCAGATCGCCCGCGACGTCGCCGCGGCCCGCGGGGCCCTCGCCGGGTCGTGAAACCGGGCGCGGCATCGCGGCACACCGCGATGGGACAGCCGGTCAGGAGACCATGACGCCGCACCCGCACGAACGGATCACGTTCCGACAGGAACGTTGGCGGTCCGCGTGCTCCGGCGTCCTCGAGACCGCCGGCAACACCTTCCTGCTGCTCGTCGCCACCCGCCATTTCGAGGCGGGCGCCGTCGCCAAGGCGTTGGTCGCCGCCGGCGGATCCACCGGCCTGCTCCTCTCGCCCGTCGTCGTCAACGTCGCCCAACGCCTCCGCGTTCCGGCGACCCGGGCGGTGGGCTGGCTGCTCGCGTGCGGCGCCGTGGCCGCCCTGGTGGCGGCCTGCGTTCCCACGAGCGCGCCCGCCCTCTACGCCGTGGCCTGCGTCCTCGCCCTCGCCACCAGTTCCGCGGCGATCCCGCTGATGACGCAGGTCTATCACGACAACTATCCCGCCGAACGCCGCGGCAAACTATACTCGCGAACCTTCATGCTGCGGATCGCCGCCGCCGTCGTGTTCGCCTTCGTCGGCGGCCAATGGCTCGAACCCGGCTTCGCCCGGCTCTTTCCCGGATCGCCCCTCGCCGCGCAAGCCGACGGACTCATCGGCGCCGTCCCCGGCCGTTTCCGGTGGCTCGTCGTCGCGTTCGCATTGGCGTTCGGGATCGGTGCCGCCGCCGTCCGGCGCATCCCCTCCAACCCGCTGCCCCCCGCCGCCGGCTCGCACCCGTTCCACGCCCTTCGCTACATCCGCGAGGACCGTCTCTTCCGCCAGGCCCTGGTCGCCTGGATGCTCATGGGCTTTGCCAACCTCGCCATGCTCCCCATGCGCGTCGAATACCTCGGCAACCCGCGCTACGGCCTCTCCAAGACCGCCGGCCAGATCGCCATCCTCACCCTGGTCATCCCCAACCTCGCCCGCCTCCTCCTGAGCCCGGTGTGGGGGTTCCTGTTCGACCGGATGAATTTCTTCGCCCTGCGGATCACGCTGAACATCGGGTTCGCGCTCGGCATCGCCGCGTTCTTCACCGGCAACCACTCCTGGGGACTGGTCGTCGGCGCCGTCATCTACGGGATCTCCAACGCCGGCGGCGACGTGGCGTGGGGTCTCTGGGTGACCAAGTTCGCCCCGCCCGAACGGATTGCCGACTACATGGCCATCCATACCGCCCTCACCGGTCTCCGCGGCGTGGTCGCGCCATTCGTTGCCTTCCAGATCGTCCAGCACCACACCCCCGCCACCATGGGCTGGGTCTCCGGCGCGATGATCCTCGTGGCCTCCGCGATCCTCATCCCGGAAATCCGTGTCTGGAGACTCCGCCAGGCCGCCGCCGAACCGCCGGCCGAACCCCCGTCGGAATAGGCGGCGCCCGCCCCGCCTGCCCGTGAATCCCCCGCCCGCGGATCAAGTCCGCTTTTGACACCCGCCGCCGCGGGTCAAGACTCACGCGAAGCCCGCCCGATGATCGTCGCACCCCACAAATCCCCGCTCCGGTTGTTCCCGGCGGTGGCCGTTGTCCTCGCCCTCGCCGGGCCGGCGCGTCCCGTTGCCGTCCGCGCCGCCGATCCGGATCCCGCGCAGGTCGAGTTCTTCGAGAAGAAGATCCGGCCGCTCCTCGCCGACCATTGCTACGAATGCCACGGGGCGAAGCCCGACAGGATCAAGGGCAGCCTGCGGCTCGATACCCGCGCCGGTCTCAGGAAAGGCGGCGCGACGGGGCCCGCCGTGGTCGCCAACAAGCCCGACGAAAGCCTCCTGTTCCTCGCGGTGCAGGGCAAGGCCCACGACCTCGAACGGATGCCCTCGGCCAAGGCGGGGAAGGAACCGCTCTCGACCGCGCAAATCGCCGATCTCGAGACCTGGATCCGCAACGGTGCCGTCGATCCGCGTGCCGATGCCCCGCCCGCGCCGGGCGATCCCTCGCTCCATTGGGCATTCCACAAACCCGTCGCCCCGCCCCTCCCCGCCGTCCGCGACACCGCGTGGCCGCGCCGCGACCTCGACCGCTTCGTTCTCGCCCGTCTCGAGGAAAAGGGACTCGTCCCGTCGCCGGAAGCCGACCGGCGCACGCTGCTGCGCCGCGCTACCCACGATCTCACCGGCCTGCCTCCCACGCCCGCGGCCATGGACGCCTTCCTCGCGGACCCCGCGCCCGACGCCTACGAGCGGACCGTCGATCGCCTCCTGGCTTCGCCGCGGTACGGCGAGCGCTGGGGTCGCCATTGGCTCGACGTCGCGCGGTACGCCGACAGCAAGGGCTACGTTTTCGAGGAAGAGCGCCGCTACGCCTACGCCTACACCTACCGGGACTGGGTGGTGGACGCGCTCAACCGCGACCTTCCCTACGACCGCTTCCTCGTCGCCCAGATCGCCGGCGACCAACTCGCGACGAAAGACGACCCGTGGCCGATGGCCGCGCAGGGTTTCCTCACGCTCGGCCGGAGATTCCTCAACAACGAGACCGACATCATCGACGACCGGTTGGACGTGGTTTTCCGCGGCACGCAGGGACTGACCATCGGCTGCGCGCGCTGCCACGACCACAAGTACGACCCCATCCCGACCGCCGACTACTATTCGCTCTACGGCGTGTTCGCGAGCAGCCACGAGCCCGGGGAGAAACCGTTGCTGGGCCCGAATCCCGACCCGACCCGGGCCGCCGACTACGCCGTCGAACGGGCCCGACGCGAGAAGGAACTCGCCGATTTCCGCGCCTCCAGCACCGCCAACGTCGCCGCCACCCTGCGCCAACGGGTCGGCGAATACCTCGCCGCCGCCTGGGAATCCATGGCCCTCGACGGCTCCCGATCCGAGGCACTCGCGCGTACCCGCAAACTCGATCCGGGCCTTGTCGCCGCGTGGAAATCGCGCCTAGAGAAATGGCGCGGCGACGGGAACCCGGTCTTCGTCCCGTGGTTCGAACTCGCGGCGCTTGGCACCAACGGGTTTCCCGCCGCCGCCCTGGCCAAGGTCCAGGCGCTCGCCGCCCATCCCGACGCGGCGCGTCCACCCAACGCCGTCGTCCTCGCCAGGTTGTCGGAACATCCGCCCACCGATTTCGCCGGGGTCGCGGCACTCTACGGCGAGGCATTCCGGCAGGCCGAAAAGGCGTGGCAGGAAGCCCTCGGCGACGCCGCCAAGACCGGCAAGCCCGGGCCCACCGCCCTCGCGGACGCCCAACTCGAATCGCTCCGGCAAATCCTCGACGGCGACGACTCGCCCCTCCGCGACGCCATGGCCGGCGTCGACCGCTTCTTCGATGTCCCGACCGCGCAAAAGATCCGCGCCCTCCGCCGCAAGACCGAGGAACTCGACGCGACCCATCCCGGCGCCCCGCTGCGGGCCATGGCACTGCTCGACAAACCGCAGGCCGTCGAACCCGTCGTCTTCAAACGCGGCAATCCCGGCAACCCCGGTCCCCGGGTGCCGCGCCGGTTCCTCGGCCTGATCGACGGGGATTCCCGCAAGCCCTTCGCCACCGGCAGCGGACGCCTCGAACTCGCGCGCGCCATCGCCAACCCCGACAACCCCCTCACCGCCCGCGTCTTTGTCAATCGCGTCTGGCTCCGCCATTTCGGCGCGCCCCTCGTCGGGACGCCCAGCGATTTCGGTCTCCGCAGCGATCCGCCCGTCAACCCCGCGCTGCTCGACCATCTGGCCGTCGACTTCGTCCGGGGCGGATGGTCCATCAAGCGGCTTCACCGCGAACTCCTCCTCTCCGCCACCTACCGACAGGCCTCGGATCCCGTCGGTTCGGCGGTCACCCGCGCCGCGTTCGCGCGCAACGCCACCCTCGATCCCGGCAACGTCCATCTGTGGCGGATGAACCGGAAACGTGCCGACTTCGAGGCGCTCCGCGATTCCCTGCTCTACGTCTCCGGCCAACTCGACCAAACCTTCGGCGGCCAACCCGTGGAGATGTTCGAGACCCAGAGCGCGCCCCGACGCACGCTCTACGGATACATCGACCGGCAAAACCTCCCCGGTTTGCTCCGTTCCTTCGACTTCGCCAGCCCCGACGTTTCGTCGGCCCTGCGGTTCCAGACCACCGTGCCGCAACAGGCCCTGTACCTGATGAACAACCCGTTCGTCGCCGAACAGGCCCGCCGGTTCGCCGGACGCGCCGGCGCCAAGGACTCCGCGTCCCCGGATGCCCGCATCCGCCGACTCTACGCGCTCGCCTTTCAACGCGAACCCGGCGCGGGCGAACTCGAGAATGGCCGTCGCTTCGTCGCCGCCCAATCCAAGGTCCGCCCGGAACCCCGCCCCGCCGCTGCCTGGAGCTACGGCTACGGCGCCTTCGACCCAACCGCGCGACGCACCGCCGGCTTCCGTCCGTTCGCCACCTACAAGGACAAGGAAGCGCGATGGCAACCCACCGCCGTGTTCCCGAACGACGACGAACGCGGCCACGCCTACCTCGACGCCAAGGGAGGACATCCCGGCCGCACGCCCACGGAAGCCGTGATCCGGCGTTGGACCGCTCCCGTCGACGCCACGCTGGTGGTCGACGGCGAATTGGAGCACCCCTCGTCCGAAGGCGATGGCGTCCGGGCCCGCGTGGTCTCCGACCGGCAGGGCGTGCTCGGCGAATGGACCGCCAAATCCGCGAAGACCCCCACGCACGTCGCGGCCTTCGCGGTCGCGCGGGGCGAGACCATCGATTTCGCGATCGACTGCGTCGGCAGCGACAACTCGGACTCTTTCCAAT
>WBXI01000016.1 GCA_008933025.1 Verrucomicrobiota bacterium | reverse complement strand
GGCTCTGCTCTCCGCTCGCGGGGACTAACCCACGTATGGCGGACCAATCGCCCCTTCTCCACAGCGCCAGACTCGGCAAGAGCCCTGCGCGAGGCCATAGGGTCTTTCGAAACCGGATGCGACCGGGATGGACGGCGGACCTCGTCGCAAAGCGGAGTGGGTGTCGCTGACGCTCCTACCCTCCGCACTCCCACGGCGCTCCGCGCGGGGAACCGCTCGGGCTGTCTCCCGCGCCCGGCGCCTTCGGGTGGCAAGGCCTTGGATTCCGACTCAAGCCACCCCGGCCAACCGGCGGATCGCGTCGATCACGAACCGCTGGTCGTCTTCCGACAACGAACTCGACGACGGCAGGCAGATCCCCCGCCGGTTGAGATCCTCGGACACCGCGCCGCCCACGCACTCGTAGTCCCGGTAGATCGGTTGGGTGTGCATCGGCCGCCAGACCGGCCGGCTCTCGACGTTCGCCGCGTCCAGACGGCGGATCAGGTCGACGGCCGACATCCCGAACTTCGCCTCGTCGACGAGGAAACAGCTCAACCAACGGGTGTGCCGCGAGCCGGGATGACCGAACATCGCCTCGGGTTGCGGCTCGAATCCCGGGACGTCCGCCAACGCCCGTCGGTACCGGTCGAACACGGCGCGCCGGGCCAGGACCCGTTCCTCGAGCACCTCGAGTTGGCCGCGGACGATGCCCGCGACCACGTTGCTCATCCGGTAATTGTAGCCGAGCTCGGTGTGGACGTAGTTGTTCACGCCGAGGGGATCGGCATCGCGCGCCTGGGTGCTCCATTTGCGCGCGGAATCCACCCAGTCTTGGCGCGGCGACACGAGCAAACCACCGGTCGTGCCGGTGATCATCTTGTTCCCGTTGAAGGAAAACACGCCGATGTCGCCCAGCGTCCCGGGCATCCGGTCGCGGTACCGCGCCCCGAGCGCCTCGGCCGCGTCCTCGAGCAACGGCAGTTCGTAGCGCCGGCACTCGGCAAGGATCGGCTCGAGATCCGCGCTCTGTCCGAAAAGATGGACCACCATCACCGCCTTGGGCAGGCGGTTGACCCGCGCGCGGTCGGCCAGGAATCGCGCCAGCAATTCGGGATCGAGATTCCAAGTCGCCCGATCGCTGTCCATGAACACCGGGGTCGCATGCTCGTAGCGGATCGGGTTGGTGCTGGCCGCGAAGGTCAGGGTCGGGGTGACCACCTCGTCCCCCGGGCCCACGCCCAGCAACCGGAGCCCGAGATGGATCGCCGCGGTGCCGCTGCCGAGCGCCACGCCGGGCAGACCCGTCAAACGCCCGAACTCCGCCTCCAGCGCGTTGAGGTTGGGGCCGATCGTCGACAGCCAGTTCTCGTCGAAGGCTTCCGCGACGTAGCGTCGTTCGGCGCCGCCCATGTGCGGGACCGAAAGCAGGATTTTTTTCGGGGCGGGAACCGGGGATCGGGAATCGGAGGGCATGGGCGAGAGCAGGAAGGCGGGAATTGGGCGGTCTGGGTCTGGACGCTGGAGATCGAATCCCCGGCTACGCACCGCGATAGGGCCGGTATTCGGGCACCATTTCGACCACGAGATCCTTGAGCTCCGGCGCGTCCGCCACGTGCAATCGCGGCCGCAACTTCCCGAAGTAGGCGTCCATGTCCGACAACGTCGCCGCGGGCCCCACGAACCGGAAGATCTTCGGATGCCCCGTCGGCGTCAGGTGTTCCATCTGGTGCGAGATCTCCTCGAACATCTTCTCGCCCGGCCGCAGGCCCGTGAACTCGATCTCGATGTCCTCGCCCGGCCGATACCCCGACAGCTCGATCATCTGGCGGGCCAAGTCGACGATCTTCACCGGTTCGCCCATGTCCAAAACGAAGATTTCCCCGCCCTCGCCGATGACCGCGCTCTCGAGCACCAACGAGACCGACTCGGGGATGGTCATGAAGAAGCGCGTCACTTCCGGATGCGTGACCTTGACCGGCCCACCCGCGGCAATCTGGCGCTGGAAAATCGGGACCACGCTGCCGGACGAGCCCAGCACGTTGCCGAAGCGGACGGCCATGAAACGGGTTCCCGGCGGCCGCGCCGCCTGCAGGGCCTGCAGGTAAATCTCCGCCAAACGCTTGCTCGCGCCCATCACGTTGGTGGGATTGATCGCCTTGTCCGTCGAGATCAGCACGAAGCGCCCGACCCCGTGTTCCACGGCGAGACGCGCCAGCAACGCGGTGCCCAGGGAGTTGTTGCGGATCGCCTCGCCCGGCTGGCTTTCCATCATCGGCACGTGCTTGTGGGCCGCCGCGTGGAAGATCGTCGAGGGCCGGAACCGGGCCAGGATCTCGCGGATCCGCGCCTCGTCCGAGATGTCGGCCACCAGCGGGACCACGACGTTGCGGCCACCGCGCTCGATGAGTTCCTGCTCGATGCCGAAGATCTGCACCTCGCAACGCTCGACCAACAGCAACAGACGCGGCGTCTGCGCGAGGATTTGCCGGCACAGTTCCGATCCGATGCTGCCGCCCGCGCCGGTCACCATGACGACCTGGTCCCGCAGGAGTTGCCGGAGTCCCGCCACGTCCAGCTTCACCTGTTCGCGTCGCAGCAGGTCGGTGATCTGCACCGGCCGCAATTGGGCGACCTTGATCCGGCCGGCCACGAACTGGTCGAGCGCCGGCATGGTGTCGGACGGCACGCCGATCTCGGCGGCGATCCGGGCGATCTCGCCGACGCGGCGCGCGGGGGCGCTGGGCATGGCGATGATGACCTTGCGGACCTGCTGTCGCCACGGGGCCTCGCGCAGTTTTTCGGGCGCGCCGACGATCGAGATGCCGTGGATTTCGTTGCCCCACTTGGAGGGATCGTCGTCGAACAACGCGACCGGCTTCAACCGCAGGCCGGGCTTGGCGCGCAGCTCGCGGATGAGGCCGGCACCGGCCTCGCCGGCACCGATGACGGCGACGGCCTGCACCACGGCGTTGGAGGACGAGGAGTGACGATCGCGGCGCCGGATCTCGGACCAACGACGGAGCCCGACGCGCAGGGCGAGGACACCGCCGGAGAACGCCAGGAAATCGACGATGACGACGCCGCGCGGGATGCGATGCGCGGAGAAGGTCACGGAGGCGCCGAGGATGACGAGGCTGGCGCCGGCGCTGGCGATGAGGACCTCGCGGAGATCGATCAGGCTGAAGTAACCCGAAAGGGTCCGGGCCTGGCCGACGGCGACGAGGGCGACGACCTTGGCGACGACGAACCAAGGTAGCGCCCGCAGCAATTGCTGCAGGAAACTCGCCGGAATCGCTCCGTCGAACCGGGCCACATACGACGCCAACAAGCCCAGCACGGCCAAGACGGCGTAGCTGGCGACGAACGCGGCGAACCGTCCCCAACGCCCCCTGATGAACAGGTCCATGTGTTACGGATTCAGCCGGTTGCAGGCAGGATGGGAAAGGGATTTCACGCGGGAATGGTCCCGAATCCCTCCGGCAGATGCTCGGGTGCGACCGGATGGATGGCCCGGGCCGGGTTGCCGATCGCGACCCGCGCGGACGGGACATGGCGCACGACGACCGCGCCGGCACCGGCCATGGCCCACGCGCCGATCCGGCGGCCCGGGATGACCACGGCTCCGGTGCCGATCATGACCCCTTCCCCGACGTCCACCGTGCCGGCGAGACGCACGCCGGGGCAGAGATGGGCGTGGTCGGCGACCCGGCAATCGTGGTCGACCGAACACGCGGTATTGAGGATGCAATTGGCACCGACGATGGCACCGGGATTCACGACGGCGCCGGCAAAGACGACGGTCCCCGGTCCGAGCGTTGCGCGCGGGGAGACGGTGGCGGCCGGATGGACAAGGGTGCGAGGGACTCCGCCGCGCGCGAGCAACTCGCGGAAGATCCGGGCGCGGATGCAATTCTCGCCGATGGCGACGACGAAAGAGAGGGCCTTCAAGGCGAGCCATGCCGGGTCGGTTGGCTTCAGGACCGGGAGGTCGTCCACCCGCGATCCAGGCGGATGGTCGTCGACGAAGCCGAGCGGCTCGAACTCGCCGGAGGCACGCGCGGCATCGGCCACCACGCGGCCATGGCCGCCCGCGCCGTAGATCCAGAATTGAATTGGCTCACGCATGGCCCACCGCTTCCGCAAAGACCTCTTCCCAATGCGTCACCCCAACCCCAAGGGCAAGCTCGCGATGGTAAAACTCCGTCCCCCGACGTCCCATGGCCTCGCGCTCCGCAACATCGAGCGACGCCAGACGTACGGCAGCCGCCGCGATTGCGTCGGGATTGCCGGGCTCGCATCCTAGCCCGGCACCGGCGAGTTCCACCAGCCGGGAGGCGTCGCGTCCGACGGCCGCCAGCACGGGGCGTCCCGCGGCAAGGTAGGCCTGGGTCTTCGAGGGGATGGTGAACTCGAAGAGCGGCTTCGACTGGAGGTGGATCAGCAGGGCGTCGGCGTGCGACATCACCGCGTTGGCATCGGCCAGCGGCCGCGCCTCGAGGAACAAGGTGTTCGCGGGGGCGATCCGGCGGGCCTGCTCCTCGAGTGAGTGTCGCATCACGCCCTTGCCCATGAAGACGAACTGGACCTCGGGCCGGGTCCGCGCCACGCGGCCGGCGGCCTCCACCACCGCGTCGAGCGCCTGCACCGTCCCCATGTTGCCCGCGTAGAGGACGTTGAACCGTCCCTCGAATCCCGGCGGCCGCGGACCGGCCGGTCCCGACTGCGTCGGCAGGCCCTGTTCGTCGCACCAATTGTAGATGCACCGCAATCGGGACCGCTCCACGCCACGGGACGCGAGTGTCTCCACCATTCCGGGCGAGAGGCCCACGACGCGGGCCGCACGTCCATAAGCGCGCCGGCAGATCCGTTCGATCACGGCACGCATCCAAGGACGTCCCATGCCGGACTGGAACACCGAATCGGGCCAGAGGTCCTGGACGTCCATGACGTAGGGGACGTCGCGGAGGGAGGCATTGAGGGATGCGAGGAAACCGAGGGTGACGAGATTGTAGACGTAGACGACGTCGGGACGCCATCCCGCCAGCAGCGGCAAAGCGGACGCCGCGGCAAAGCTCGCGTAGTTTGCCCCGCGCAGCGCGATGGACTCGCCGTGGCTCGGATACAGCGGCACGCGCAGTATCGGCACCCCGTCGATTTCCTCGCGCTGGCGCCAGCGAACCCTATAGCCCGGATAAACATTCCCCCCGGGGTAATTGGGAAACCCCGTGAGGATCCGCACGTCGTGCCCGCGACGGCGCAATTCCCGCGCGAACGGCACCGATTTGAAAATCGGTTCCGGCGTGCAGAACTGGGTGTAGAGAAGGATTTTCAACAGGGTCCTCTACGCTCGCCGGCGACCGGCTACCCAAACCGCCCGGGGCTTTACAGCGCCGGCCCGACGAACGCTTTCTTGGCCCACTCCATGTACTCGGCGAGCGCAGTCTCGAACACCGCCGCGGGCTTCCATCCCAGCGCCCTTTCCATCGCCCCGATGTCCGCCCGACTGTGCCGCACGTCGCCTTTGCGCAGTGGCCCGTGGGCCACGGGAGTGCTCAGACCCGACACCTTTTGGATCAGCGCCACGAGGTGGTTGATGGTGATGGCGGTCCCGCTGCCCAAGTTGAAGGCGCCGCTCACCCCGCGGTTCGCACCGGCCGCCAGATTCGCCGCCGCCACGTCCGACACGTTGATGAAATCCCGCGTCTGCTCGCCGTCCCCGTACACCGTGATCGGCTGACCGTGGATGAGCCGTTGGGCGAAGATTGGGATCACGTTGCCGTAGGCGTCGAACCGTTGGCGAATGCCGAACACGTTGAAGTAGCGCAGGCACACCGCTTCCAGCCCGTGCAGCTTCGAGTAGGCCAAACACAGTTTCTCCGCGCACAGTTTCGTCGCGCCGTAAGGCGAGTCCGGTTCGACCGGGTGATCCTCCGCGATCGGCAGCATCTTCAATTCGCCGAAGATCCCGGCGGAGGACGAGAACACGATCTTGCGCAAACCATGTTTCCGCGCCGCCTCCAGCACGTTCAAGGTCCCCAGCACGTTCATGGTCGCATCCACCACCGGATGATCGATCGAACGGGCGTTGCCGACTGATGCCGCCAGATGGAACACGACCTCGGTGCCGGCGATCGCACGGTCGAGCAACGAGGCATCGCGGACATCGCCCACCACCAGTCCTGCCAAAGGCAGTCCCTCGAGGTTGGAACGGTATCCGGACGCGAGGCTATCGAGGACCACGACGTCATGCCCTTCCCGGAGGAGAAGTCGCACGAGGTTCGAACCGATGAATCCGGCGCCGCCGGTGACGAGGACTTTCATGGGGAGATCAGTAGCCATTGCCCGCCAGTCGGTAGCTCAGGAGGATCTTGGCGACGGTGGCGGCGACGTTGCGCTTGCGATATTCGACGGGCGGCTCCCAGGGACCGGCATCCAGGGCAAGGCGCATGCCGCCCACCAAACGCTCCACGATTTGGCCTGCGAGGATGTTGCTGCCGCACTCGGTGGTTTCGGGACGTTCCGTCACGTCGCGGATGGTCACGTTGGGAATCCCGAAGATGCAGGCTTCTTCCTGCACCGTTCCGCTGTCGGTCACCACCCCGAAGGACGCCTTCTCCAGCCGAATGAAATCGAAAAGGCCGAACGGCGCTTCGAGACGGATCCACGCGGGGTCGACCTCGATTCCCAGCCGGCGGATCCGGTCTGCCGTCCTTGGGTGCACGCTCACCACCGCGGGCTTCTGGAATTCCCGCGCCAACGTCTCGAGCCCCCCCAGCAGCGCGCGCAACCGTTCGGGCGGGTCCACGTTCTCCGCGCGGTGCATGGTCACCAGGATGTAGCCCCGCTCGTCAAGCCCCAGGCGCCCGAGGACGTCGCTTGCCGCGATCTGCGGCCCGAAATGCTCCAGGACCTCGAGGATCGGGTTGCCGACCACGAAAACGCGGTCGCGGCGGATGCCTTCGCGGACAAGGTTCTCGGCGCTGCGCTCGGTGTAGGGGAGCAACACGTCGCTGCTGTGGTCGATGATCCGCCGGTTCACTTCCTCGGGAACACGGTTGTCGTAGCACCGGTTGCCCGCCTCGAGGTGATAGACGGGGATGCCCCGGCGCGCCGCGACGATGGCGGCGAGTCCCGAGTTGGTGTCTCCGAGCACCAGCAACCGGTCGGGCTTCTCGGATTCGAGCAGCGCGTCGATGCGGGTCAGGATCAGGCCGGCCTGCTCGCCGAACGACGAGGCCTTGACCCCCAGATGATGGTCCACGTCCCGGATCCCGAGGTCGCGCAGGAAAACATCGCTGAGGTTCGGATCATAGTTCTGCCCGGTGTGGACCAGTACCTGCCGGCAGTGCTTGTCCAGGGTGGGGATGATGACGCTGAGGCGGATGATCTCGGGACGGGTCCCGAAGACGGTGAGAATTTTCATGCGACTGATCGAGATGGAAAACAACGTTGCGTGGCTGATGAGACAGTTGGACGGAGGCCTCCAACGCAAATACCAATCGCCATCGCCGCTAGCCTCCTATCCGCAATGACCGTCCGCCTCCGACCGGCGGAAGATTTTCCGATACCAGCCCTTTTCCATGCAAGGCCGCTCTACCAGCAGGAAAAACACTGATGAAACCACGGCCACACTGCCCAACATTCCCAACGCATAGACCGGCACGTTCAAGAACGAATACCTCGAATACGTGTGCCGCACAATCCGCTCGCCGACTATGCTGATGATCGGGAAATGCACCAGATAGATCGAATAACACATGCCGCCAATGTTTGTGACCAGACCAAGGGAAAGGAACCCCAGGGCCTTGTTGACGATAACGCAATAGTACAGAACAAATATGCAGGCTAATTGTAGACCCGGCAATATCAGGCCGCTGGCATGCGACGGGCCTCCCCCCCGGTCCAGAATCCAAATTCCGGCAAGGCACGAAAGTGCTACCGGTGCGTCGAACCGGCTTTTGGGAATGACGGTGGAGCCTGACACGTATATGTCAGTCAGCAGGAGGCCCACCAAGAAGTAGTGCGCGAAATTGAGCACGCTGATGAACGGAAGGGCCAGCCATCGTCCCAAGGAAAGGAAGACAAGTGTGAGGCCGCAGAGCATTCCCCGCCTCGTTGCGGGATTGCGTATCGAAAACACCCGGGCAAAAAGAGGCGCCAGGATATAGAACTGCACCTCGATCTCCAGACTCCACGCCACCGCATTCAATGCCGGCATGTTTCCCCGCCCATGGATGAAATTGGACGAGTACACTATGGATGCAAAGTAGTGCGACAGTGCCGCCGCCAACGTGAACTTGCGGGCCACGTATACCGCACCAAAGAACAGCGCAGTCATGACGACAACATACGGCGGCTCCAGCCGCGTCAGCCGGCGCAGGTAGTACTGTCCCAACCCGACGGGCGCGGCGTTGGCAAGATGATGCTTCGCGAACGGCATCCCCAATATGAAACCGCTGATCACGAAAAACAGGAGCACGCCGAGGTGCCCATGCATCAGAACCCGGCCCAACTGCGAATAGTCCGTTGCATCCACATACCGGTTGCCATCCTTCGCAGAAAGGAAGCCGCAGAGGTGGGAAAAGACGACGCTTGCAATCGCGATGAACCACAACCCGTCGATTTCGGGAATGAAGCTTCCCGAAGAGGTAATCCGCCTGAAGGAAAGGTTCATGCCAAGAATCCGGAACTGTCTCGCGAAGCTAACGTGTTCGGTTGCTCACGCCGGACCTAACGCCCCGAACGTGCCTTGGAAGGCCGCAGTCCTTCCCTGACTTCCTCCAGTTTTTCCAGCAGCGCCTTCATCTCGGCTACTTCTAGGCGAGTTGTGTTGTGCGAATTGTAGTCCTCGAGCTCCGGCTGGGTCGCTACGCCCTCGGAGAAATAGAGGTTGTAGTTCAGGTCCCGGTTGTCCGCCGGCACCCGGAAATAGCCACCCAGATCGGTCGCGCCAGCCCGTTCCTCCCGGGTCAGGAGGGTCTCGTAGAGTTTCTCCCCGTGCCGCGTGCCGATCACCTTCACCGGGTTCGACGCGCCCAACAACTCCTGCAGCGCCTCCGCCAGGGTGCCAATCGTGGCTGCCGGCGCCTTCTGAACAAACAGGTCGCCCGGTTTCCCGTTCTCAAACGCGAACAACACCAGGTCCACCGCGTCCTGCAGGGTCATCATGAAACGCGTCATCGTCGGGTCGGTGAGCGTGAGTGGTTCGCCGCGCGCGATCTGTTCGAGAAAGAGCGGAATGACCGAGCCACGCGAGGCCATGACGTTGCCGTAACGCGTGGCACAGAAAGTCAGGTCCCGGGTAGCCGCGATGCGCGAGCGGGCGACCATGACTTTCTCCATCATCGCCTTGGAGATGCCCATGGCGTTGATGGGATAGGCCGCCTTGTCGGTGCTGAGCACCACCACGCGCTTCACCCGGTTGTCGTAGGCCGCCTGCAGCACGTTGTCGGTGCCCAGGATGTTGGTTCGCACCGCCTCCATGGGATAGAACTCGCAGGAAGGGACCTGTTTGAGGGCGGCGGCGTGGAACGCGAAGTCAACCCCAGCCATGGCCTGTTGCAACCCGTCCAGATTGCGGACGTCGCCGATGTAGAACTTCAACTTCGGGTGGCGATAGTGCCGCCGCATGTCGTCCTGCTTCTTCTCGTCGCGGGAATAGATGCGGATTTCCCCGATGTCGGTGGCGAGGAACCGGTCGAGGACGGCGTTGCCGAAGCTGCCGGTGCCGCCCGTGATGAGCAACGTCTTGCCGGCGAAAATGGGATCGGGCATGGGAGGGTTCCAGGGGTTCAGTCGAGTTTCACGAAAGGGGGGACGGTACCGCCGTGGCGGAGCCATTCGTAGAGGCTGCCCGTCTGCCGGCAGACGTTGCGCCACGCGAAATCGCGTTCGGCCAGCGCGCGGGCTTTGCGGCCCATTCCGGCTAGCCGTTCCGGCGGGCTAGCGAACACCGCTGCCAGCGCCCCGGCCAAACCGTCGGCGTCGGGCGCCACCCACCAGCCGCAATCTTCCTTCGGCAGGATTTCCCACGAAGCCCCGGTGGTGGCAATCGCGGGGATGCCGGTGGCGATCGCCTCGAGCAACACCATACCGAAGCCCTCGGAGAGCGACGGCAGGACGAAACATTCGGCCGCCGCGAACCCGTCGCGTTTGTCCTGGCCGTGGATGCCGCCGACGGCGCGCACGGCGTCGCCGAGGCCGAGTTGGCGGATGCGTTCGTCCAACTGGACCTCGTAGCCGAACTCGGGGGCGCCTGCGAGGACCAGCACCCAGTCGCGCGCCGTCGTGCCCGTCGCCGCCCACGCTTCCACGAGCCGCACGAGGTTCTTCACCGGCGTCAGCCGACCCATGAACAGCAGGATCCGACGTCCGGGTTCGATCCCATATTTCGCGCGGAAGCGCGCGCCGTCGCCGGTGCTGGCGAGCCACTCGTCCTTCACGCCGTTCGGAATGCAGGCCACGGGACAACGGAGGCCGTACTCGCGGAAATCCCGGTACTCGAGGGCGCTCGTCGCGTGAAAGCACGCCGCACCCGAGAAGTTCGCGTTTTCGTATCCCCACCGCGCCAGGCGCTTTTTCCAAGCCGAGCGCCGGAGCGCCCACGGCGCCATCGCCCCGTGCGGCGCGATCACGGTCGGGTGCCGGTGTCGGCGAGACCACGACGACACGACGTGGGACACGCCGGTCCAGATGCCGTGTTCGTGGAAGACGTCGATCACTGCGGCGTCTGCCGCGCGCGCCGCGCGTTCCATGTCGAGACTGAATCCCAACGACCGCGGACCCGTGGCCTTGAAACGGCGCATGGCGGCAGGCTCGAGCCCGTAGTCGCGCAGCGCGTCCGCGCCCTCCGTGTCGGTGTCAAGGCACCAGACCGATGCGTCGATGCCCGCGCGGCGCTGCTCGGCGACGATGTTTCCCGCCACCGCCCCCAATCCGTAGGAGCGGCGGCCGGCAAACGCGATGGCATGGACAACTTTCACGCGCCGATCCTTTCCAGCAATCCGCGGAGCCGCCCGGCCCAGGCCGTCGGCGAGAATCCCGCGCTTAGACGCCGGCTCTCCGACTCGATCTCCCGCAACCGCGCCGGTGCCGCAGCAGCCGCCTCGCGCAGGCACCGGGCGAGCTCCACGGCCGAACGACTCGGATAGACCCAGCCGTTGCGGCGCGTCACTAACTCGTGACGGGCGCCCACGCCGTCCGTCGTGATCACGCCGCACCCGCAGCAAGTGGCCTCGTGGACCACCAATCCCCAGTGGTCCTCGAAGCTCGGCAACACCAAGAAACGCGAAGCCGCGAGCTCGCGAGCGATCTGTTCCCCGGGCAGGAACCCATGCAACCGCAGACCGGGTGCACTCGCGAGTTCCATCTCGAGCGGACCGGTCCCGAAAACATCCACGCCAGACAATTCAGATCCCCGTAGGATCCGCAGCGCTTCAGCTAGGACACGAAGACCCTTTCGTTCGATCAGTTGCCCAACGAACACGAAACGCCGGGGGCGGTCTTCCAAAGGGGTTTCCCCCCTGAACAATTCGGGGTCGGCCGCATAAAGACCGGTCTGGATGCGGTCCGGGACGAAACCCAGCCTTCGGGCGAATTCCACTCCGCCACGCCCGGGCACCCAGATCGCGTCGAACCTCTGACGCCGGGCCAGCCGGAACCAAACCGAGCCCAGCCGCTGGCGCAGCGTACCCTGCCAAGGATTGTCGATCATCATCACGACGCGCGCACCGGAAGCGCGCGCCGACGTTGCGAGTCGGTTGAAGGCGGGCGTCGCCCATCCGCCGACCACAAAGGCGTCGGGTCGAGGAACGCCGAGGGATTCCCAACTGCAGGCTGAATCGCCGGCCTCGACCCAGTGGATTTTTTGGCCGACGGTCTCCTCCATACCCGCGAACGGCAACAGGCTCCGGGTCGATATCACGTCGGCCGGAATCCCCAAGTCCCGTACGGCAGCGCGAACCATGCGAGCCCCGTAGGGGGGAAGTTCCGGCCAAGCGAAGGCAATGCGTCTGAGTCGTTGCATGGTCGCTCAGGGCGTGGCTTCAGGCATCGGTGCCAAGCACGGCACCCTCGAAACCCAACGGATAGCGAAAACCCAGCTTCAGCAGTTTCTGGGAGGTAAAACGGATGTCACCCCGGTTGCATGGTCCCTTCGCAATCCTTCGGATCAGGAACGACACGGGCCAGGGAAGGTGAAACGGTCGCCTCCCGTACCGCACTGCCAGTGCGTCCGCAAGAGTACCAAGGGGTTCGTCGTCCGTGGACACGATGAAACATCCCGGCGAGGAAAATCCTGGATGCCGGGCCAGATGAAGCGCCGCTGCCGCCACGTCGCCGGCGTGGACCAGATGGACGTGCTCGCCACCCTTGACCAGAACCCCGAGGCGAGAGACCGAGAGCGGCCCGCGCTTGGTCCCACCCACCACGTTCGTAGGTCGCAATACGACGACGGATAACCCTTCCCGGAGGGACATCTGCATCACCAACCGCTCGGCCTCGTGCTTGGATTTCTCGTACGCACTCACCGGGGCACAAAGGGTCTCCTCGGACCCGACGGATCCCGCGAAAACACCCCTGACTCCCACGCTGCTAAGGTGGCAGAAATGGGTCGCCGGCGAATCCCCCACTGCCGCCAACACGGCCCGCGTCCCATCCACGTTGGTGCTCCACATCCGCCGCTCGTCGGCGAGTTCCGCGGCACAGTGGAACACCCAATCGGCTGCGCCCACCAGGTGCCGCACCGCGGTCGTGTCGGCGAGATCACCGCAGACAACCTCGACCCGGGAATCGGAATGCCTAGCGCACCGCGTCAGGATCCGAACACGCATTCCGCGCCCGACCAAGAGGTCCACCAGATGGCGCCCCACCAGACCCGTGGCCCCGGTGACGGCGGCCGTGGCGCCGGAGCGTTTTTCGCCGGCCATCATACCCGGCACGCCTCCACGTATAGCGAATCGCGCTCGCGTTCACGCAAGTCCAGCTCCCCAGGCCTTTCGATGCCGGTTTCGCCCGGCAATAGTATGCGGGCATCCACGAACCCTACCCGGACCAGCAGCGCCGAGAGCGACCTGCCGTCGTACATCCACTGGTGGTTGCGTTCGCCGACTATCACACTGGCCAGCCTCGGGATGAGCCGCTTCGGACGCGGCTCGGCAAGATAACTTGCCGACATGAACGCGTCGCCATCCCCGGACGCCACATAGGCATCCACCAGCTTTTTCAGGTCCGGGACCGCGATGCGGATCGACCCCCCGGGCCGCAGTAGGCGGGTGGCCGCGCGCAGGAATCGCTCGGCGTCGGCACGGTCCAGGTGCTCCAGCATGTGCGACGTGTAGATCACGTCGACGGTCCCCGCCTCCAAGGGAAGTCCGCGGGCCGCATCGCCGAATTCGATCGCGTGTTCCCGCGCGAAGCGGATGAACTCGATCTGGCGCTCGTTCACAAAGCCAAGTTTCGCGGCGATGGCTGCGAGACGCGGGTACCGTGCCAGACGGAGGCTTGGGGAATTGTCGAAATTCCTCCAACCCTTGGTCGGAGTCTTTCCGCAACCGACATTGATCCGTATCATGTTATAAGCAGAGGCCAATATTAGGCGTCGTTGGAATTGCCGGTCCCTATCGCTCCCGCTTCGAAACCGCGAGTTCGCTCATTAATGCCGAAAGCCGGGAGGCAAGTTCCCGGTACGAGTAACGGGAAATCGCAACCCGCTCGTGCCGAGCGGAAATTT
Organism: Verrucomicrobiota bacterium; assembly: GCA_008933025.1. GTDB lineage: Bacteria > Verrucomicrobiota > Verrucomicrobiia > Limisphaerales > UBA9464 > UBA6176. The sequence goes on along the minus strand of WBXI01000016.1, from coordinate 22,585 downwards.
CGTCCGCGTGTCGCGCTACAAAGTCGGGCAGCGTTTCCCATCCTGACCGGCCCAGCGACCACGTCCCGCGGAACTTGGCAAGCAGATCAGAAGTCGATCCCTTCTCCCCGAGATACACCACGGACCGTCCCGATCTAAGGTACCCATAAGTTTTTAGCGGCACCGTGCCCGATGGCTCGCGTTCGCCGGGCGGCATGGGCAACAGGAGCATTTCCGCGCCGAGCATCGCCCGAGCCGCAGCGGCCGCCGAATGGTGGCCCAGATGGATCCAGGGCGCCGGACCATCCCCTTCCGCCGGCCCCGGGCCCCGCCATGCCCCGTCCCCAAGCGAGACGATTTTCCAGCCCGAAGACAGTCCTGCCGCGCGGAGCCCCTTCCCGAACCGACCCAACTGGGCGTCCATGTAAGCCCAGTAAGACGCGCCCGTGTATAGAATCGTCCGCCGGCCGTCAGCGGGAACCGGATCCGCCTCGTCCGAAGCGAAATCGTCCTCCTGGTAGCCGTTGGGCAGCACGTCGAGACGAGCCTCAGCCCAAGGGTAGCGGGATACAAAGCGCCCGCGCACGACCTCGGTGTTGAGCAACACCCGGGTAGCGTGTCGCACCATTGCTTCCTCCGCGGAACGCGCGCCGCGGCGATGCCACCAAGTGGGCCATTTCTGGCGGTGGTTCGTCAACCAGTCGTCGCGTAGGTCCGCAACGACTGGAATGCCGGATTTGGCAAGCAACGGGGTCAGGACTTGGGTCCCGTGGGGAGGCGAGCTGAGGAAGATGCAACCCGGTGCCGCCTGGGCGGTGATCCCGAGTACCTGCCCCGCAACTGCGCGGGCCCAGTCCGCCTGCGGATCGGGAATGCAGGCGAGGCGGGTGAAGGCGCGCCCCGCCAGCGACGCTGGCAGTCGGTGCGGAAGCACGTGGTACACAACTCCCGCTTCGACGTGCCTGCCTGGCCCAGCCGGATGAAGGGCCGTCACGACCGTCAGCGGGTGGCCGATGCCGAGCAGTTCCGCGATGAATTGGCGCGCACGAAAACTGGATGCCTGGGCACCATCACGGAGGTCGTATGCGACCAGCATCAGCGGAACCATAGTCGCCTTAGTCTTCGGGCCAGAGCGCCCCGAACCATCGCCGGTTAGCATCCAGATCCCGAAATCGTTGCATGTCCCGTTGTCGAACAACCCGCTGCGGCGCACCAACCACAACCTCCCCCGGAGGAATGTCTTTTGCCACCACGGCGCCTAGTCCGACCACCGCCCCGTCCCCAATCGTCACTCCGGGAGCGATGAATGCTCCCATGCCGATCCAGACCGACCTGCCGATCACGACGGGCTTCTCGACGTAGCGGCGGTCGTAGGGAATCGCGTCGCCGTGGTAGTCGTGGCTGGCGGTGTAGATCACGACGTCCCGGGAAATTTGCGTATTGTCGCCGACCGACAACCCTCCGAGGCAATGGAAGAAGCATCCGCGGCCGATGCGGACGTGTTCGCCGAGTTTGAGGCGATGGGGAGCGATGATCTGGATGCGGCCGTGGACGCGAACCGAGGCCGGGACTCCGGGCACATACCAAAGAGAAGCGCGTCCGGCGGCGCGGGCAAACGGCGGCGCGACGAACCTGTCGGCCAGCACGAGCACGGGCGTCCAGAGCCGCTCGTGGAACAGCAGCCGGGCGACCGCGGCGACGATGTCAACAGGCCGGAACATCTTTGGGGTTTTCGCGACGACGCAACGTTGCGACGAGCCAGCGGACCTCGTCGAGGCGGCGCTTCATCAACGCGAATTGCGAAAGGTAGACGGCGACGAACACCAGCGTCGCGGCGACCAACCGCGGCCACAGGGGCCAACCGTCGATAAAGGAAGCGGCGAGCGCGGTGGCGGCACCGGCTGCTAGCGCGAATCCGCCGGGAATCCAGTGGACCGCGAGGAAATCAGCCATTGAAACGGGCGTGTCTCGCGTGCAATACCACGCTGAGAACGGCGCGGCGACGAGATTGGCGGCGGCATATGAGATGGTGATGCCGGGTACGCCCCAAGGGATGCCTACGAGGAACGAGGCGACCATCGTGCCGGAATGCCAGCAGCCCCAGCGGAAGTAGCGCCCCCCGCGGCCCAGCGTCACCAGCAGGAGGCCTAGGAGACCCACGGTTGGCTGGACCAGACCGGCGACAGCGAGCAACCGGAAATAGCTCGCGGACGGAACCCATTTCTCGCCAAAGAGACCTCGGGTAAGGTCGAGGTTCTCGACCGCGAGCCAGCTGAGGATGGGAAGCGCGAGACTAGCGATGAGGTTGGCCATTCCGAGGTAGAGCCGGCGGAATTCCTCCGGGCGGTTTTGGAGGGAACATAGTAGCGGCAAACCCGCGGCCACTACTGGACCGCGGATCTGGGCGATGGGAAGCAGCAGAAACTGGTAGGCGCGGTTGTAGTGGCCCAGCGTCACCTCGCCGAAAAGCCTTCCGATGACCAGCTTGTCCGCGTTGCGTGAAAAGTAGTTCACCGCGTCGAACCCGGCCATGGCTGAGCCGAAGCGCAGGAGCTTCCAGGTACCCTGGTGCCGGGCGGGAGGTTCGGGCATCCACCGATGGCTGCAGTACAGAGCGAGCGTGTTGGTTCCCTGGCGTACCGTCTGGAGTAGGACGAGCGCCCAATGGTGCAGGCCCGCCTTCGCGCCGATGGCGGCGGCAACATAACCCGCGATCACACCGATGACCTGCGAACGCGAGACAGCGGCGAACTGGGTTTGCCGTACCAGCTGGGCCTGATGCTGCACCCCGAGCCCGGCGAGCACGAAGGTCGCGGACAATCCGGCCGTGATGGCAGCGAGCCCGGGCCTCCCGTAGTACATCTCTATCAACGGGGCAGCCGCGAGGAATGCGAGCGTCATCGCACCACTGACCGCCACATTGCACCAAAACAGGTTGCTCGCTTGCCGGTTGCTCAGGGTCGCCGCTTGGATTCCCGCTGCCGAAAGCCCGAAATCCTTGAACTGCATCGCGAAACTTGTCACCGCCAGCACCATCGTCACTAGGCCGAAATCCGCGGGCACAAGCAGGCGCGCGAGCACTATGTCCCCGACGAACTGGAAGCCCAAGACAAGAACCTGCGAACCAACGAGGATGGACGCTCCTTTGGCAGCACGAGCCGCGTGGGATGACGCAGGGGACATCGGTGATAAGCCTTCCGGGACAGCGGCCTTGGTGCAAATCAAGGCGAGGGGGGCACCCGCCCGACTTCGCCTGGGGCATCGCCGGTGGCCCGCGGCGAAATGATCTGCGCCAGAAAGGCCAGCGCGAGGATGATCAGGATGTAATAGTTGCCCGCCCTGATGCCGAGCCGGAAAAAGAACATGCCTTGGGTCGTGAATTGGAAGTATAGCAGCAAGAGCATGCAGAACCCAAACTCGTTGACGCGCCTGTGTGCCTTGAAAATCAGGAAGAATACCAAGCCGATCGCGCCCGCGGCGATGAAGGCGGTCAACCACCCGTCCATCGCATAGAAATCCTTGGCAAACGTCCCGAACGTCCATTCGTACACATTCTCCCGACGCACGGATTCAAAAGTTCCCATCCACTCCGCGATCAGCGGAAGCCGGAGGTTCAATCCGTAGAATTCCGATTGCTCGGCCACCGTCTCCGCGAATACGTATGGTTGCTGGCCGAAATACGTCACCACGGAATCGAAAATGCCCACGCGCGAGGAACCGAACCGTTGGTACGTGAAGACCGCCAGCACCAGCAACACGCCGGCCACCGCGAGGGCGCTGATGGCCAGCACGGCGCGCCCGAAGCGGTCCTTCAGTTCGGGGCGGTAGATCCAATAGGCGAACCAGAAACTCATTAGGAACCAAAGCACGCCGTCCCGCGCCGAAAAGCAGAGGCTGTTGACCACGACGCACAGGACGCCGACCACGCACGACGCGATGTACAGGAAACCCCTCCGGCGCACGTATCCCTCGACCGCAGCCAGCGCGTAGAGCGGATAGAATTGGGTCGTTGCCGTTGCGATCGTCGTCAGCAGATTCCGGGGAAGCGGGGCGAATTCCTCGGTGTTCAACCGCATGCGGATGGTGTCGGCACCGGCCTGCAGCGACGCGAACGCAAACGGGATCTGGTAGATAAAGGAAGCCCATGCCAGCGGGATCAACACCATCAGGATCAAACGGAACAGACCGCTTTCCGAAAGTCGCGGCGGCTTGATTCTGGGAATGAAGTACGCCGGGAACAACACCGCTAGAACCATCGCCGAATAGCCTGCCATCATCTGCCAAGTGTGCACGAAATTGAACCCCGGCAGCGTGTCGACATTGATGATTAGTGCCCCCACACTGCTGGCCCAGTATAATCCGACAAGCACCGGTGCCGGGTGAACCAGTGTGCCCGTGCGACGGCACACGACGAACAGCGCCAGCGTCATCACCACCGCCGGTATCACGTAGATCCATGAGAGTTCCATAGTCTTGTCGCTGACTGTCCCTAGGCCTTCCGCACTTTGCCCGGGTCGACCGTTATCCCCGCCATCGCGTTCCGGGTGTCGACGATGAGCGGCGCCCACTCGGCCAACCGGCAATAGTCGACGCAGGCGTGGGCCGTGCTGATCAGCACCAGGTCGTATGACCGGATGTTCGCCTCGCTCCAGGCGATCGATTCGGTGCCCGCCCATTGCGGATGCTCCCGGGTGTGCCGGATCACCGGGACGTACGGATCGTGGTACGCCACCTCCGCGCCGCGTTGCTTGAGCTTTTCCATCAGCACGTAGCTCGGGGACTCCCGGTCGTCGTCCACGTTCGCCTTGTAGGAAAGTCCCAACACCAGGATGCGGCTCCCGTTCACGGATTTCCGGTGCCCGTTCAAGGCCTCCGCCACCCGGTTGATCACCCACTCCGGCATCGCCGTGTTGATCTCGCCCGCCAATTCGATGAACCGCGTCGTCTGCCCGAATTCACGCGCCTTCCACGTCAGGTAGAACGGGTCGATGGGGATGCAGTGCCCGCCCAGTCCCGGCCCGGGATAGAACGCCATGAAGCCGAAAGGCTTCGTCTTCGCGGCTTGGATCACTTCCCAGATGTCGATGCCCATCGCGCCGTAGACAACCTTCAGTTCGTTGACCAACGCGATGTTCACCCCGCGGAAAATGTTCTCGAGCAGCTTGGTCGCCTCGGCCGCGCGGCACGACGACACCGGCACCACCGTCCGGATGGCCCGCCCATACAGGGCCTTCGCCTTCTCGAGGCACGCCGGCGTCAGCCCCCCCACCACCTTCGGGATGTCCTTCACCACGCTCTGCGGATTGCCCGGATCCTCGCGCTCCGGCGAGAACGCCAGATGGAAGTCCGTCCCCGCCTTCAGTCCGGACCCCTTCTCCAGCACCGCGCGCAGATCCTCGTCGGTCGTGCCCGGATAGGTGGTGGACTCCAGCACCACCAACTGCCCGGACCGCAGGTGCGGCGCGATCGATTCCCCCGTGCGCAGGATGTAGGAAATGTCCGGTTCCCGGTTTTTGTTAAGCGGCGTGGGCACGCAGATGATCACGGCGTCCACGTCCCGCACCCGGCCGAAGTCGACCGAGGCCGCGAACCGACCCGCCGCCACCTGCTCGGCGATGGTCTCGGCCGCAATGTGCCGGATATAGCTCCGGCCCGCGTTCAACGCCTCGACCTTGGCCGAATCGATGTCCAGCCCGAGCACGGATACGCCGCAACGGGCGAACTGCAGGGACAGGGGGAGCCCGACGTAACCGAGTCCGACGATGGCGATGGTGGTCATGGGTTCAGTGGCAAGGTGCTGGCGGCAGGCGGCGGGGTTGGCGGGCGGGGATCAGTTCGGGGACGACGCCAGCTCCTCCAGCATCGCGTCCCAGGTGGGGGGCCGGTAGCCGGTGTGGTTCCGGAACCGCGTGGAATCCAGGCTTCGGTCGCAGACCACCGAATCGTCCGGCACGATCTCGCCTTCCCAGCGGAACGCGCCGCGCGCCTTGTCCAGCAACGCGTGCTTGTCGATCGGATCGCTGGAGACTTGCCAGAGACCCGACACCGCGTGGCGCCCGACGAGGACATCGCGCACCAACCGCGACAGTTCGTGGGTGGTGAAGCCCGAGTAGATGGCTTTCCGGTATCCGTGGATGGTCTTGCCGCGCTGGGAAAGAAACCACTCGATCAAACCGGACTTCGTCTCGAGCTCGCGACCGATGATCGAGGTGCGGAGGGTCACGCAATGGGGCTCGGCGACCTCGCCGAGGAACTTGGTCCGGCCGTAGAGGTCGTTGGCATCGCTGGCGTCGGATTCGGTGTAGCCGCCGCGCCGACCGGAGAAAACGCAGTCGGTACTGACGTGGACCATGCGGGCGCCGGCGACGGCGCAGAGCCGGGCGACCCGGTGGGGCAGCATGGAATTCACGGCCAGGCTGACGAAGGGATCGTGGGCTTCCTTGAGTTGCTTGATGATGCCGATGCAATTCACGACGGCCTCGGGGCGCGCGGCACGGAAGGCGCCCTCGAGCGAATCGGCATTGCAGACATCGACGCCGGAGAGCGTGCGATCGGCCTCGAACAGGCCGTGGGACGCGTAATGGGCGAGGGGCTTGCGCAGCGTCACCCAGACCTCGTGGTCCCGGTGGAGGCTCCTCCAGAGCTGGTGGCCGAGCATGCCGGCCCCGCCGAGAATCAGGATGCGCATCGGGAGTATGGGAAAGTAGGGGGCATGGGGAGTCCAGGAATCACGCGGCCAAGCCGTGGTAGTCGCGATACCAGGCGACGAAGCGGCGCACGCCTTCCTCGACGGACGTTTCCGGCCGGAAGCCGATCGCGCGCGTCAGGTCGTCGACGTCGGCGCAGGTGGCCGGCACATCGCCCGGCTGCATGGGCAACATCCGTTTCACGGCCTTGATGCCCAGGGCGTCCTCGAGGCAGCCGATGAAGTGCAGGAGTTCGACCGGCTGGTTGTTGCCGATGTTGTAGATGCGGTAGGGCGCATTGCTGGTTCCGGGATCGGGATCGCCGCCGGACCAGTCCGGATTCGGCGCGGCCACGCGGTCGACGACCCGCACCACGCCCTCGGCGATGTCGTCGATGTAGGTGAAATCGCGCTTCATCCGGCCCTGGTTGAAGACGTCGATGGTCTGTCCGGCGAGGATGGCCTTGGCGAAAAGGAACGGCGCCATGTCCGGCCGGCCCCAGGGCCCGTACACCGTGAAGAACCGGAGCCCGGTGGTCGGGATCCGGTACAGATGGCTGTAGGTGTGGGCCATCAGTTCGTTGGCCTTCTTGGTCGCGGCGTAGAGACTGAGCGGGTGGTCCACGTTGTCGTGGACCGAGAAGGGCATCGTGGTGTTGGCCCCGTACACCGAACTGGACGACGCATAGACCAGATGCGCGGCGCGGTTGTGGCGGCATCCCTCGAGCACGTTGGCGAAGGCCACCAGATTGCTGTCCACGTAGGCCATCGGGTTCGTCAGCGAATGGCGGACGCCGGCCTGCGCCGCCAGATGGATGACACGCTCCGCCCCCGCCGTCCGGAACAGCTCCGCGGTCCCGGCCCGATCCGCCAGATCGAGCCGGTGGAACGAGAACCCCGGAAGGTCCCGCAACCGGGCCAGCCGGGATTCCTTCAGGCCGACGTCGTAATAGTCGTTCAGGACGTCGACGCCCACGACCTCGTCGCCGCGCCCGAGCAGGCGGGAGGCGACATGGTAGCCAATGAAGCCCGCGACGCCGGTGAGAAGGATGCGCATGGAACTCGGGCCCGCCGTCAGGCGGGGGGCAGTGCGGCGGTTTGCGCTTCGACCATTTCGCGGATCAGGCTGCGCAACGGATTCCGCGGCGTCCAGCCCAGCCGCGCGGCGGCCCGGGCCGGGTTTCCGACCAACCGGCGCGCCTCGGCCGGCCGCAACAGGGCGGGATCGAACTCGACGTGGCGCCGCCATTCCAACCCCACGGCGCCGAAGGCCGCCTCCAGCACGTCTTCCACCGAATGCAGGACGCCGGTCGCCAGCACGTAGTCGTCCGCCGTCTCGGCCTGCAGGGACCGCCGGAAACCGTCCACGAATTCCCGGGCATCGCCCCAATCGCGCCGCGCCGAGATGTCCCCGAGTTTCAACGGCGCGGTGGCCCCGGCCGCGATCGCCGCCGCCGCGCGGCAGATCTTGCCGGTCACGAATTCCGGCCCGCGCCGCGGCGACTCGTGGTTGTAGCAGATGCCGTTCACGGCAAAGAGGCGGTGCGACTCGCGATAGATGCGCACGAGATCGGTCGCGTGGGCCTTCGACGCCCCGTAGGGGTTCAGGGGCCGGAACGGCGTGGATTCGTCCTGCGGTTCGGCGTCGGGCTGGCCGAATATCTGGCAGGAAGACGCATGGAAGAACCGCGGCGGACGGGGTGCGGTGCGACAGGCCTCGAGGATCCGCAGGGTGCCGATGCCGTTGAACTCCGCGGTTCCCACCGGATCGGCGTAGCTGCCCGCGACGTGGGTCTGGGCGGCGAGATGATAGACCTCGTCCGGTGCGATCCCATGGACCAGCGCGGCAACCGCCCCCGAGTCGTTCCATGGCGCCGCATGGAACACCAACCGGTGGGCCACCGCGGCGAGGTTGGGTGCGGATGCCGCGCGCGCGGGATCGCGCACCCACCCGTGCACGTCATACCCCCGCGCGAGCAACAGCTCCGCGAGGTACGATCCATCCTGACCCGTGATTCCGGTGATGAGCGCTATGGGCATGGGAGCGGCGGGCGGGGAACGACCCTTGGGAATTGGAACCGGCGCTACCGGCCGACGCCCTTGTAGATGAACCCCAGTTGTTCGAGCTCGGCGCGGTCAAACAGATTGCGGCCGTCGAACAGGATGGGCGTCACCATGGCTTTCCGGGCCCGCGCCAGGTCCAGTTTCGCGAACTGCGGCCATTCGGTCGCCACCACCAGGGCGTCGCAGTCCTCGGCCACCGCGTCGGCGTCGTCCACGTACTCGACGTTGGGACCCGGCGGCAGGACCGCCCGCGCTTTCTCCATGGCCTTGGGATCGTGGACCCGCAGCCGCGCGCCCTCGCGCAGCAGCCGTTGGCACAACTCGATGGCGGGCGACATCCGGACGTCGTCGGTGTTTTGCTTGAAGGCGAGTCCGAGCACGCCGAGGCGCTTGTCCTTCAGCACCCACAACGTGTCCTGGATCTTCTTCACGAACCGGTCCATCTGGTCGGCGTTGATCCGCTGCACTTCTTTCAGCAGGCGGAAGTCGTAGCCGAGTTGCTCGGAGATCTTGATGAACGCGCTCAGGTCCTTGGGGAAACACGAGCCGCCGAAGCCGATGCCGGCATTGAGGAACCGGTTGCCGATCCGGGCATCCATCCCCATGCCGTTGGCCACTTCCTGCACGTTCGCGCCCGCCGCCTCGCAGATCGCGGCGATGGCGTTGATGTAGGAGATCTTCAGCGCGAGGAACGAGTTCGCCGCGTGCTTGATCAGCTCCGCCGAATTGGTGTCGGTGACGATGATCGGCGCCCGGAACGGCTCGTAGATCTCCCGCATCAATGCCACGGGTCGCGGCCCGGACACGCCGATCACGATCCGGTCCGGCTTCATCAGGTCGTCGACGGCGAATCCCTCGCGCAGGAATTCCGGGTTGGAAACCACGTCGAAGTCCACCTTGGTCTTGCAGTAGCGACGGATGGTCTCGGCGACCTTCTCGCCGGTCCGGACGGGGACGGTGCTCTTGTCGACGATGACGCGGTATCCGGTCAGGCCGGCGGCGATCTCGCGGGCGACGCCCTCGATGAAGGAGAGGTCGACCGAACCGTCGGCGAGCGGCGGGGTGGGGACGCAGATGAAGGCCACCTCGGAATCCGCGACGGCCTCGGCGATCGAGACGGTGAAGCGGAGTCGGCCGGCGGCGACGTTGCGGCGGACGAGATCCTCGAGGCCGGGCTCGTAGATGGGGATGCCGCCGGAGCCGAGGAGTTCCACTTTCCGCTCGTCGTTGTCGACGCACACGACGGTGTGGCCGACCTCGGCGAAACAGGCGCCGGTGACGAGGCCGACGTAGCCGGTACCAATGATGGCGATGGAGGACATGGGGAAAAAGCAGGGAGCGGGGACCGGACTAGCTGCGAAGACGACGTACGAAGGCTGGGATCATGCGGCTCTGTCCTTCGAGTTCCAAAAGGATCGGTTGGGTATCCGTGGGATCGAACGCGTTGTTCTTGGAAAGCAGGACCAGCATGTTGGGACCTCGTACACGGACCGACGGACGATATCGAGGAACTGGGCAAACTCGGCGTCGGAAGTGCTGCCGGATCCTTCGGCGATGTTGTGGGTCACGCTGCGAGTGGCGGCGCGGGGTTGTTCGGCGAAACGGTATTGACGCCGCATTTCCGAATCATCCGCCAAGACAAAGAGCCGGAGGCTGGTCGCCGCGGCCCGCGTCCATATCCCGGGGTCTTCGAAGCGAAAGAGCTTTTCGGTCAAGTCATCCCGGGCCGTTCCCCAAGCTCCCCGCTCCCTGTTCCCTGCTACTTCCCCGACACCTCGGCGATCCACGCGGGGTTGTCCAGATACCAGCGGACGGTCTTGCGGATGCCGTCCTCGAACCGGTGCGCGGGACGCCAACCGAGTTCCCGTTCGATCTTGCCGGCGTCGATCGCGTAGCGGCGGTCGTGTCCGGCGCGGTCCTTCACGAACGTGATCAGCTTCCGCGAGTTTCCCCCGAGCCGGGGCGCGAATTCGTCCACCAGATCGCAGATCAATTCCACGATCCGGATGTTGGCCCATTCGTTGTGGCCGCCGACGTTGTACGTCTCGCCCGTCCGGCCGCGCGTCAGCACCTGCCACAGCGCGTCGCAATGGTCCGACACGTACAACCAGTCGCGCACGTTCATGCCGTCGCCGTAGACGGGGATCGGCCGGCGTTCCCACACGCTCTGGATCACCACCGGGATCAACTTCTCCGGGAACTGGTAGGGGCCGTAGTTGTTGGAGCAGTTGGTCACCACCGTCTCCATGCCGTAGGTGTGGTGGTACGCGCGCACCAGGAGGTCGCTCGACGCCTTGCTCGCGGAGTAGGGCGAGTTCGGCGCGTAGGGCGTGGTCTCCGTGAACAGACCGGTCGCGCCCAGCGAGCCGTAGACCTCGTCGGTCGACACGTGGTGGAAGCGGTGTCCGGCGACCCGGGTGGGGCCGAGCCACGCCTCGCGGCAAGCCTCCAGCAGGTTGAAGGTGCCCACCACGTTGGTGGTGATGAAATCCGCGGGGCCGGAGATGGACCGGTCCACGTGGGACTCGGCGGCGAGGTGGAGCACGTGGGTGATGGCATGGTCGCGCACCACCCGGGTCACCCCGTCCTTGTCGCGGAGATCGACGCGTTCGAAGACGTGCCGCGGGTCGCCGGAGAAATCCCGGAAGTTGGCGGGATGCCCGGCGTAGGTGAGGCAGTCGAGGTTCACCAACCGGCCGAGCCCGGGAAAGCCGAGGACATGGCGGACGAGGTTGGAGCCGATGAATCCGGCACCGCCGGTGACGAGGAGGTTCATGGAGTCGGGGGTTTTTCGGGCTGCCAACGCGCGAGCGCGTCTTCCAGGGCTTCGGTGACCGGACGGATCCGGACGCCGGCCCGGAGCAATTTTCCGGAATCGAGGATGCAGTTGGAACGCGGGGTTTTGGCGGCGACCCCGTAGAATTCGGCGTCGTCCTGCCAGTATTCGAACCGGCGGCCCGGGCGGAGCCGCGCCTCGATGAGGGCAACGACGTCGCGGGTGGTGACGAAGCCGGGGTTGGTGATGTTGTAGGTCTCGAACGGAACCCGCTGGTCCCAGCAATCGAGGCACGCGGACACGAAGTCGCCGAGGTGCGAGATCGAGTTGGCGTTGTCGTACACGCGCGAATAGCGCTGGATCTTGCTCAGGTAATTGCGGGCGCCGTCGACGTGGTCGAACGGGATCCGGAGCCGCCACACGAAGGATTCGCCGATGCCGGCGATGGCTTCCTCCCCGAGCGCCTTGGTGCCGCTGTAGAAACTGCAGGGGCCGTCGCGGAAACTGAAATTCGGGGCGTCCTCCTCGGCGAACCCGACCAACCGGTCCCGGGCGCCGTCCAGCAGGCCGCGCACGCCCGGCGCCATCAGGTCCTTCTCGACGCGCAACCGCCCGTCGTCGCCGCGGACCTTGGCCCCGGAATAGATGCAGCCCGAGGAGACGTGGCCCCAGGGGATGCCGGCGGCCGCGCAGGCGTGGGCGATGGTCTGCGGCAGGAGCACGTTGCCGGCGAGGGTGCCCGCGCGGTCGGACTCGCACGCGTCGACGTTGGGTTTGCCGGTGTACCCGGCGCAATTGACCACGAATTCGGGCCGGCGCCCGCGCAACCACGCCAGCAGGGCGTCGAAACGCGACGCGTCCAGCTCCGCGTGGCGCGGCGCGGTGAATTCGCGGCCCCGGGCCCGGAGTTCGCGCGCGAACTGCGTGCCCACGTAGCCGCCTGCCCCGATCAAAAGGATCATGTCGGTTGGATTGGAGGTGGTTTGGAAGGGGGGTGCCGGCTCAGCCGCGGCGGGCCTCCTCGGCGACCGATTCCAGATAGGCGCGGTACTCGCAGTTCGGAAGGCGGGCGACGAGGGCCTCGAGCTCGCGGATGCCGATGAAGCCGCGGCGGAAGGCCGCCTCCTCGGGACACCCCACCTTGATGCCCTGTCGTTTCTCGATGGTCTGAACGTAGGCGCTGGCCTCGTGCAGGCTGGAACTGGTGCCCGCGTCCAGCCACGCGAAACCGCGGGTCAACCGCTCCACCCGGAGCGTCCCGCGCCGCAGGTACTCGACGTTCACGTCGGTGATCTCCAGTTCGCCGCGCGCGCTGGGCTTGAGGTTGCGGGCGATCTCCACCACCTCGTTGTCGTACAGGTAGAGGCCCGGCACCGCGTGGTTGCTGCGCGGCCGGGCGGGCTTTTCCTCGATGGAAAGCGCCTTGCCGGACGCGTCGAATTCCACCACGCCGTACCGTTCTGGATCGTTCACGTGGCAGCCGAAGATCGTCGCGCCGGTCCGGAAATCCGAGAAGGCCCGGTGGAACGCGTCGCCGCCGTAGAAAATGTTGTCGCCGAGGATCAACGTCACCGGGTCGTTGCCCACGAACGAGGCCGCGATCCGGAACGCCTGGGCGATGCCCTCGGGCTTGGCCTGTTCGCGGTACTCGATCGAGAGGCCCCACTGCGATCCATCGCCGAGCAATTGGCGGAACCGGGGCAGGTCGTGGGGCGTGGACACCAGGCAGAACTCGCGCACGCCGCCCTCGACGAGGGTGGTGAGCGGGTAATAGACCATGGGCTTGTCGTACACCGGCTGGAGCTGTTTCGAAGCCACCAGCGTCAGTGGGTAGAGACGGGAGCCGGCGCCGCCGGCGAGGATGATGCCTTTCATGGGGGGGGGGAGTTGGGGGACCCGGCGATCAGAGGAGATTCTCGGCCAAGGGGAGGAGTTTCTGGACCCGGTTTTGGAGCCGGGCGAGCGATTCGAGGCGCTCCTTGCAAAGCTGGTATTCCTCGCGTTCGACCGCGCCCGATTTGCGGTCGGACTCGAGGCTGGCGAGCAGACTGCCGACGCGCCGCTGGGAGTTCTCGAGTTTCGGGCGGAAGAATCCCGCGTAATTGGAGCGCAGGACCTCGGCCAGATCCGTCTGTGCCTCGAAGTAATCCTTGCGATCGCCCTGCTTCCAAACCTGCCGCACGGCATGCCACGCCAGCAACTGCCGGGTGCCGGTGCTGGCGCTGGCCTTGCTGATGCCGAGCGATTCGGCGATCTCGTCCAATCCGAGGACGTGGGGCGAGAGATAGAGCAGCCCGTAGATCTGGCCGGCCGACCGCGGCATGCCGAGCATCTGGCACAGGCGGGCCGTCACTTCGACCATCTCGAGTCGGGTCGGGCAAAGGGGCATGGGGACGGAAGGGTTGGGCGGCATGGCGCGAGGACACTTCGTGCCGGTCAGTTCGCAGTCGCGAACCTACACCCGGGAACCGGTTGATCCAGTTTGTTCAATCCGCGTTGAACGGATTAGACAAATGCTGTGGCAAAAGCAAGCCGTGAATTCCCCCATCGGGGTGGCCCAGGGGTCGCCCAGGGGTCAGTCCTCACTTTTGACACTCGATCGGCGGGGCGCCCGCACCGCACCGCGGAGAGGCGCCGGCAACAGGTTGCCCACAATCCCACCGCGCTTCGCAGTGTCAAAAGTGAGGACTGACCCCGATTTGACCCCGATTCGCTTCTGCGAAAAGATGCACCCTCGGGCAACGACCCGCTTGAATCCCGCGCCTTGCCTCATACAGTCCGCCCGTTGATCAACCAGCAATGAGCGATTCCTCCTCTGCCGCGGCGGCCGGCTCCGTCGCACGCCCTTGGGACATCCAGGAGGCCCGCGCCCTCTACAACATCGACCGCTGGGGCGCCGGCTACTTCGACATCAATGCCGAGGGCCATGTCGTGGCCAGGCCGCTCCAGAACGGCGTCGACGTGGATCTCATGGACCTCGTCGAGGAGGCCCGGGCGCGTTCGCTCAAGTTCCCGTTGCTGGTCCGGTTCCAGGACATCCTGCGCCACCGGGTCATCGCCCTGAACGAGGCGTTCCGCGCCTCCATCGCCGACTTCGGCTACAAAGGATCCTATCGCGGCGTTTTCCCCATCAAGGTCAACCAACTCCGCGAGGTGGTGGAGGAAATCCTCGAGGCCGGCCGGCCCTACCAGTTCGGACTCGAGGTCGGCAGCAAGCCCGAGCTCTACGCCGGCATGGCCATGCAGGACCAGCCCGGGGCCCTGATCATCTGCAACGGCTACAAGGACGCCCCCTTCATCAAGCTCGCCCTCCAGGGCATCAAGCTCGGCAAGAAGGTCATCATGGTCGTCGAGAAGCTCGAGGAGCTCCGCCAGATCATCGCCGTCTCCCGGCAGGTCGGCGCCGAGCCCCTCATCGGCATCCGCGCCCGGCTCATGAGCAAGGGTGCCGGCAAATGGGCCGACAGCGGCGGCGAAAACGCCAAGTTCGGCCTCTCCACCAGCGACCTCCTCGCCGCCACCGAACTGCTCCGCGCCGAGAACCTCGCCCACTGCTTCCAACTCCTCCATTTCCACATCGGTTCCCAGGTTCCCGACATCCTGACCGTCAAGAAGGCCGTCCAGGAAGCCGCCCGTTTCTACGCGAAGCTCCACAAGATGGGCTTCCCGCTCCAGTTCGTCGACGTGGGCGGCGGCCTCGGGGTCGACTACGACGGCTCCCGGTCCGCGTTCGATTCCTCCACCAATTACTCCCTCCAGGAGTACACCAACGACATCGTCTATTACCTCGGCGACGTCTGCAACGCGGAGTCCGTCCCCCACCCCGACATCGTCAGCGAGTCCGGCCGCGCCCTCGTCGCCCACCATTCCGTCCTGCTGGTCGAGGTCTTCGGCTCCATCGACAAGACCCGCCAGGAAGCCCAGTTGGTGTACGCCGCCAACGAGCATCGCCTCGTCAAGGAACTGCTCTACATCCGGGACAATCTCGGGCGTCTCAACAAGCTCGAGGCCTGGCACGACGCCCTCGAACACAAGGAGGACGCCCACCAGATGTTCACCCTTGGCGTCCTGGAGCTTCCCGAGAAGGCCAAGATCGAGTCGCTCTACTGGGAAATCAGCCGCGCCGTCGTCGATTCCTTCCGCGGCCAGGCCTACGTGCCCGAGGAAATCCGCGGTCTCGAGGACGCGCTGGGCGACCAGTACCTCTGCAATTTCAGCCTTTTCCAGTCGCTCCTCGACCATTGGGCGCTCGGCCAGCTCTTCCCCATCATGCCGGTCCATCGTCTCGACGACCGGCCGGTCCGGGAAGGCACCCTCGTCGACATCACCTGTGATTCCGACGGCCAGATCAACAAGTTCATCGACCTGCGGGACGTCCGGGACACCCTGCCGCTGCACCCGCTCCGGCCCGGCGAGCCCTATCTGCTGGGCTTCTTCATCATGGGCGCCTACCAGGACATCATGGGCGACCTCCACAACCTCTTCGGGCGCGTGAACGAGATCCACGTGTTCCTGGAGCCCGACGAGCCGGCCGGCTACTACATCGAGGACGTGGTGGAAGGCGACACCATCAGCTGTTCGCTGACCGAGGTGCAGTACGACATCAACGAACTCAAGCGGCAGATGAAGGCCCAGGTGGATGCCGCCATCAAATCCGACCGTCTCAAGCCGAAGGAAGGCATGAGCCTGCTGGACGACTACGAGCGCGGGCTGAAGGACTACACCTACCTGACCATCCCGTGATGCCGCCCGCGGCGACGGCCCGGCGCCGCCCCCGCGCCGCCGTTGCCTGGCTTCAATCGCGTCGCCCGGAACCGGGATCCGCCTTTGCCGCCCCGACCAACCGCTCCATGTAGACGACGTCGAGCCAACGGTCGAACTTGTAGCCCACCTGCCGGAAGAGGCCGACCTTCTCGAATCCAAACCCCGCGTGGAGCCTCACGCTCGCGGTGTTCGCGGCGTCGATGGCCGCGATGATGGCGTGAAGGCCCCGCGCCTCGGCCGCCGGGATCAAGGGTGCCAAAAGCCGTTTGCCAAGGCCTTTCCCGCGCCACGTCTCGGCGACATAGACGGAATTCTCGGTCGTGAACCGGTATCCGAACCGATCGTGGTAGCGGTTGAGCGCGCTCCAGCCCAAAACCTCGCCCTCCCCCGACTCCGCCACGAACACCGCGTAGTCGTCCCGGCGGTGGGCATCGAACCACTCCAACCGGTGCTCCAGCGTGCGCGGCTCCTGGTCGTACGATGCCGTCGTGTGCAGCACGGCGTGGTTGTAGATGGCGAGGATACCGGGGCAATCCTCGCGACGGGCGGGTCTGACGTTCGGCTCGTTCATGGGGCAATTCGACGGACATTCCCGGACGGCGGATCCTGGAGAACCCTTTCCCATCCGCCTCGCGACCTCGGCCGCCACGGGCCGGGTCGCCGTCGTCGCGAGACGGCGGACCCTGCGACGGACCCCCGTCCGGGGGCAAGATCCGCGTCCGCCCGGTGACCCATGGCCATGGACCGTGTGGACGACGGCAGGGGCTCCCGGGACAACCTCGATCGCGACCGCGGCGCGAGTCACCCCGGTCGGCGCCCTGGCGGTTGCAGGCAAGATCGGTGGGATGGCCGGCCAATGCCGACTTGCATGCCATGGGCGGCCCGCACAGGTTGCGCGCAGTCCCACCGCATCGAGTTGGCACCCATGAAAGCCCTGATTGATCGCCGCGGATCCCGCGGCTTCACCCTCATCGAACTCCTCGTCGTCATCGCCATCATCGCGATTCTGGCCGGCATGCTGCTGCCGGCGCTCTCGAAGGCGAAGAGCAAGGCCCAGGCGATCGGTTGCATGAACAACACCCGCCAGCTCATGCTCGCCTGGAAGACGTACAACTCCGACAACGACGACAAGGTGGCGAACAATTTCGGGATCGACACCACCACCGCCACCATCGCGCTGGGCAAGGCCGGCAACCCGAACGGATACCGCAACTGGGTCAACAACGTGATGCAGTGGGGCGTCAGCGAGGACGTCACCAACCTCACCTACCTGGCCAAGGGGCCGTTCGCCAAATACGCCGGCAACTCCGTCGGCGCCTATCTGTGCCCTGCGGACCGCTACGTCAGCCAGCAACAGCGGAACAAGGGCTACACCAAGCGGGCCCGCAGCCTCTCGATGAACGCCTGCTTCGGCCATTACTCGGATCCGCCCGAATCCGGCTCCCCGGAATCCAACGGCCGCAACCGCTACGTGGATTTCCGGCAGATGTTGAAGGAAACGCAGGTCAGAAGACCCTCCGAAATCTTCGTCATGCTCGACGAGCATCCGGACTCCATCAACGACGGCTACTACCTGAACAGTCCCGGCAGCTACAATCCGGCGACGGACAATCTGGCCCAACTGCCGACGGGCTGGGGAGACCTCCCGTCCTCGTACCATTCCGGAGCGGCGGGATTCTCGTTCGCGGACGGCCATTCCGAAGTCCACAAATGGCTTGGCCTGACCGGGCGGAGCCGCATCCAGGCCAACGGTTCCGGCTTCGACAACCCCACCTTGAGTTCGGCGAAGGACAAGCAGGACGTCCGCTGGCTGCTCTACCGCACGAGCGACCGGTGAGTTCGGGAACGCCCGGTCCGAACCCGGGTCCGCCGATTGCCCCGGACGTCGCCAAGGCTCCTCGCGCCACCCGGGGCTTTTCCCGTTCCGCTCCCCGCCTTACCCCTCGGCTCCCTCGACCCGGATCATCATCGGCGGGCCCTTGACGGCCGGAAGCTTGGCGACCCGCGCCATGGCCTTCCTGACCTTCCCGTCCGGGGCGTCATGGATCATCAGGATCACCGGCACTGCCTCGCCCTCGTGGCCCTCCGGTTGGATGATGGACGAGATGCCGATGCCGGCCCGCGCCAGGATCGAGGCGATCCTCGCAAACACGCCGGGCCGATCCAGCACGGCCAACCGCACGTAGTAACGGCAGGTGACGGTGTCCATGGGGACCACCCGCCCGCCGCGATGGTGCGGGACGAAGGCGGGCACGCGGTCGTGGGAACCGTGCTTGAGGTCAAGGGCGGCGTCCGCCAAGTCGCCGAGCACGGAACTCGCCGTGGGATCGCCGCCCGCGCCGCGACCGTAGAACAGGGTCTCGCCGACGATGTCCCCGCGCACCGCGATCGCGTTGAACGCATGGTTCACGCTGGCGAGCACGTGCGAGTCCGGCACCAGCGCCGGATACACCGCCACCTGGATGCCGGGCCCGGCCGCCTTCTTGCGGGAACCCTTCGGCGCGGGGCGTTCGGGGGCGACGGTCCGCACCACGCCCAGCAAACGGATGGTGTAGCCCAGACGCGCCGCGAACTGGATGTCCATTCGGGTCACGTTCCGGATGCCCTCGGTGTGGATCTCCCGGGGTTGGACCCAGAAACCATGCGCCAGCGAGGCCAGGATCCCGGTCTTCTGCGCCGCGTCGTGTCCGTCGATGTCCAGCGTGGGATCCGCCTCGGCGTATCCGAGTCGTTGGGCTTCCCGGAGGGCCTCGGCGAAGTCGATGCCCTCGAGTTTCATCCGGGTGAGGATGTAGTTGCAGGTGCCGTTGACGATGCCGCGCATCGCGAGGATGCGGTTTCCGACGAGGGCCTCGCGGAGCACCTTGATGATGGGGATGCCGCCGGCGACGGAGGCCTCGTAGTAGAGGTTGGCGTTGTTGTCGCGGGCCGCGGCGAACAGTTCCTCGCCGTGTGCGGAGAGCAACGCCTTGTTGGCGGTCACCACCGGCTTCCCGTGGCGCAGTGCCGCCAGCACCACCTCGCGCGCGGTCGTGGTCCCCCCGATCAATTCCACCACCACCTGGACGTCGGGATTGTGCACCACCGCCTTCCAATCGCCCGTGAGCAACCGGGCCGGCAGTTCGTCGCCCCGGCCCTTCCGGGGATCGCGCACGGCGACCTTCACGACCTCGAGGCGGATCCCCAAGCGGGACGCCATGAGTTCGCCATTGTGTTCCAGGGCGCGGACCACGCCACTGCCGACGGTGCCCCCGCCGACGAGTCCAATCTTGACCTGCTGCATAAGCCGAAGGCACAAGCGTGCCGGCGCGACGGGGACCCGAGAAGCCCGAACTTGCGGCGCGTTCACGATGGGCCGCATCTTGCCAGCGTGGCCGAAGGCCGTCCGTGGCCGCCGGCGCGCGACCCGGACCCCGGCGGCCGGTTGCGACCCCACCATGAAGACCGTCACCCGGAGACAATTCCTTCGCCGCTCGTCGGCCGCCCTCGCCGCATCCGTCGCTTTCCGCGCGCGGGCCGCCGCCCCGGACATCCTCGGCCAAGGCGACTTCCGGTACCGCGTGGTGCCCGGTTGGGGAAACCTCGGCGAATCCACCCCGGTCAACGATTGCCACGGACTGGCCATCGACCGCGAGGGACACGTCATCCTGTTCACCAACGAGACCCGGAACAACGTCGTGGTCTACGATCGCCGCGGGAAACTCGTCCACAAATGGGGCACCCAGTTCCCCGGTGCGCACGGCCTTTCCCTCGTCGTGGAAAGCGGACGCGAGGTGCTGTACCTCACCGACCTGTCCCGCCATCTCGTCGCCAAGACGACCACCGACGGCACCCTGCTCCGCGAATGGCGGTTGCCCGACACCGGCGGCAAATACGCGCGGGAAGACGATTACCGTCCCTCGTGGACCCTGCACCGGAAGGACGGCGGGTTCTATGTCCTCGATGGCTACGGCAAGGACTACATCCTCGAGTATGCGCCCGATGGTTCCCCTGCCCGTGTCTTCGGCGGGGCCGAGGGAGGGATCGTCCACTGGGGACCCCACGGCGGGATGATCGACCGCCTGCCGGACGGACGGGAGACCCTGCTGGTGGCCATGAGCGACCAGCAGTACCTCCTGCGTTTGTCGGGCGACGGGACCAAACTCGGGCAAGTGGATCTTCCGGGCGGCAACCCACGACAGATCCGGCGCCATGGCAAACACTACTTCGTCGCGCATCTCGGCGACAACTGGCCGAAGGACCGCGAATGCCGCGGTTTCGTCTCGGTGCTGGACGAACACCTCCGGGTGATCTCGAACGTCGGCGGCACCCCCCCGGAGTACGACGCGGCCGGCAAACTGCGGCCGATGGCCCACCGCGGGGAGGTGTTCCGCCACCCCCATGATCTGGCCATCGACCGCGACGGAAGCCTTTACGTGGCCCAGTTTGCATCGGGAAAGACCTACCCGATCAAACTGGAGAGGGTCAGTTGACCTCGAGTCGGCTGGTGAGGACCGTGTTGGTGGCCGGATCCCGGAGTCCCTTCCACTGCACCTTCTGTCCGGCCTTCACGTAGGCGTCGATGACATGCAACGCGCCGTTGGGCGTGTTCACCGTGATCGCCGTACGGCCGTCCCAGACCAGTTTCTTGGAGCGGACCATCAGGTAACCGGGGCCGACCGCCGTGATCGTGCCCTTGCCCTCGTCGCTCTTGGTATAGGTGGAGACGGGCGAGGGATTGATGGTGATTGCCGTGCCAACCGACACCGCGACGCCCAAGGCGTCGGTGACCACGACCGACAAGGCCGAGGTTCCCGCGGCGGTGGGAGTGCCGGCGACCGTGACGCCGTCGTAGCCCAGACCGGCGGGCAGGCCGCCCACGGCGATCTGGTACGGTGCCACCCCGCCGGCAATGCTGACCACCAGGGGCGAACCGTAGGCGACTCCCACCGTTCCGGCGGGAAGGTTCGCCACGGAAGCCACCAGGGGTTGCGGCGCGGACTTCACCGTCAGCGACGTCAGCAACACGCCGTCCGGGATCACGATCCCGGTGTAGTCGACCAGCAACCCCGTCTGATACCAGTTCACGAGTCCACCCTCGAACACGGTGTTCCCGGCATTGAGATCCGTGGTCCACAGGTGGTCGAGCAGGTTCAATCCCCCGTTGATCACGATGAAGCCCGGGTTGCGCGCCACGTAGGCGGTGATGACGGCATTGGTCCCGGACACGGTCTGGACCGGCACGGGCGGCGCGTTGTCGATGACCTCGAAGGCATTGTCGCCGATACCGGCGTCGTTCGTGTACAAGGTGCCCTGCAGGATCGGGAGCCCGCCGTAATAGGCGCCGTAGGAAACATAGCCGACCACGTTGCCGTTTTGGTCGAGCACCGGTTGCCCGGCGGTGTCGTGAACGGCCGGAACCACCCACCCGGTCACGCCGTCCGGATAGGCTTGGGAGGAGACGTCCGTCAACAGCAGCGTGTACTTGTTGCCGACGCCCAATGCCACGCCCGCGGCGCCGAAATCGGCCTCCACGAAGCCACTGAACGGTGCCGCCAAGGTCCGCGTGTCGGAATAGAGGACGGCCCCGCCCACGCCTTCCCCCTCGAGGAGCCGGAGGTTGACGGTGACCGATGGCGCCACCGCGTACGGAAAGGATCCCGGCGCGATCTGGCCGGGATAGACCGTCGCGAGCCACTCGGTGAAACTCGTCTCGTCGGCGAGATAGATGCCGCCGCGCACGTTACTGGCCATCGCCGTGAACGTCTGCCCGACCGGCGAGTGGTTGAAGTCATGCCCCGAGGAGGTCGCCGGCGGGTACGACAGATCGGTCGTGCCGGCGGAAGCCGCCGCGCACATCAGTCCCGCGGCAAGCGAACCCAGCCACTTCCATCCACGCGACCCGGCCCATGCCCTGGCGCCCGAATCCCCCAAACGCACATCGTTTTTCATATTCACGTCCGGAGTATGAATCGCGTGCGTTAACAAGCGGCGCGGGACGGATGAAAATACGTTAATCCTCCGGACTCCGGCGGGCCCCGGCGATCCGGCCTCCTTCCGGCCGCCGCGGGACGGCGGGATACCGCGCGGCACCCCACTGGATTTTCGGGCCGGACCGCTAGGCCAGGATCCCCCGCACCACCTCGCCGTGCACGTCGGTCAACCGATGGTCGCGCCCGCCGTAGCGAAAGGTCAGTCGCTCGTGGTCGATCCCCAGCAAATGCAGGATGGTCGCGTGGAGGTCGTGCACGTGGACCTTGTTCTCGACCGCCTCGTAGCCGAGGTCGTCGGTCGCCCCGTACGACAGGCCGCCGCGCACCCCGCCGCCCGCCATCCAG
>WBXI01000015.1 GCA_008933025.1 Verrucomicrobiota bacterium | reverse complement strand
GCCGTCGGAGTGCGGAGGGTAGGAGCGTCAGCGACGCCGACTCCGCTTTCCGATGTAGAGCCGAGAAACGGATGAGAAGGGTCGCGAGAAACCCTGAGAAGGGTCATTGCCGTGTAGCGGCCGCCCAGCCGTCGGAGCGCTGCAGTACCCCGGCCACCACCCGGCCTGTGACCATATCCGATTGAGTCGTATCTGGTCCGTCCACCGATCAGGGGGCGAGTAGCCCCTTGGTCCGCAGGGCGGCCAACAGCGAGTTGATCGCCGTCCTCGCCTCGGCGTCCACGGTGCTCCCCCCGGTGGCGTCGGCCACCGCGGCCATGACGGATCCGACCACCTCGACCCACGTCGTCCCGCCCAGATCCCAGCGCTTGGAGGTCCAAGCCAGATCCGCACGGGTGATGACGTACCCATCGGCGATCGTTCCGGCCGGATCGGCCGTGACCACGGCAGGCCGGATCTGCAGCCACGTGCCGGGAGTTCCGGTCAGGGTGCATGCCCATTCGCCCCCGAGAGCGTCTACCCACCGGTCAGCCAACGTCCAGGCGCCAGATGTTGGCGGGCCCTGTTCGGTGGTGGGAATGCCAGCCACAAGGGTCGGATTCAGACCGAATACGGTGCGGTCGATGGACTCGAAATTGCCCTGGGCGACGGACCCAGGGGCGATGGACGTGACGATGTCGGCTAGGACTCTCATGGTCAGATGCGCGTGACGTACACGCTGGTGGGGTTTGGGGAGAGGAATGCCCCGTTGCGGTGACGCACACGGAGCGTGAAGGACGTGGAGGATCCCAAGGCGGTGACCAAGTCGGCGTTGGCCAGTGTCGTTGTCGCGGCCCCGCCGGCCGTGGTGACGCTCATGACGACGACCATCGAACCGTCCAATACGTCGACGACGACCGGCAGTCCGGTGGCCGGCGTGGCCGCCCACCGATCGAAAAGCTCCAGACTTGGCGCCTCGGCCGGATCCCAGGACACCGCGAGGTCGGCGGATCCAACCCACCGGGGCGACGCATGCTCGCCATCCACCCGCAGATTGAGCGGCGCCGTCGGCCCAATCGATGATCGCGTGACGACGACCGGGATGTCGCCGCAGGACGCCAGGGATACCCGTCGGCCAAACACGCCGGGTTGGATCCTGAACACGTGGGTCGCGTCCCCAGGCTCGGTCACCGAATGACGGGTGAGTTTCTCTATATTGAAGGCGAACACCACGTCGCCGGCGTGGCCGTAGAACCGGGGCGATCCGTGGCACCCGCGGACCACCGTCACCGCGTATTGGCCGGCCCCGACGAGGGTCGCCGAAAGGATCCGGACGAACTCGGGCCCGAGCCACAGGTAGACGCGGCCCGATGCAATGTCCCCGGTCGAGAACCGGCGCAGATCCGTGTCCGGCGTCTGGACCGTGAGCCGGACGACGAATGTCGGGTCGTGGGTCAGCGCCACGTCCGGCATGTCGTCGTCGAGTCGCACGACGTCGGCGAATTCCGTGGATCCGGAACCGGACGCCTCGAACGACGTGTCAGGGAGTTGGTGCCAGAACCACCACCCGTCGTGGGCAATGGTCGGTGCCTGGACCCAGCCGGCCACCTGAGGGTTGGACCCCACAGTCAGATCCGCCGGCAACTGTCCCGCGCCGGCGTAGATTGGGGCGCTGGGGGTGATGATGGTGACCGTGGGCGGGGCGTAGGGCTCGACGGGCGCGTACAGGTCGTTCAGGAGGGCTGCATCGATCTCCAACTCGATGTCGGCGGCTTGGTCGCCGGCTGCCGGCAGATCCACGGCCGTGACCCGGCAGCGCAGATGCTCGATGCCAAGGTGCGCCCAGAACAGCTTCACGTTGTCGCCCGGTTGCTTGTCGACTGCACGCGAGCGACGGACCTTCATGGTGACCTTCCCCTGGGGCTGGCCACCGCGCTGCGCCATAAGGCGGGCCATCCGTGACGCGACATCCGGGGAAGTGACCCACGGCCGCTCGACGACGGGGAGTTTGACCTCTCCGGTGATCGCGAGGTTTGCGGCATCGTCGGCCCCGATGACGTCCTCCTTGTAGTAGCGGGTGCCGTTGGTGAACTTCACCTGCACCCCGCTGGCGGTCGTGGACCATGCGCCGGGCTCGATGTGCGGGTCATCGACCAGATCGGACTCGGCGAACACCTCCAGCACATCGACTTCCGCTACCGGCCGGATCAGCTTCAGGGCCAGCTTGCCGTCGGTCTCCACCCGATGGAATCCATCCACATATTCGAGGAGTTCGACCAAACACTCGCGGAGGGTCGACGCTTTGGTCAGCACCACCGACAGGCCGAAACCCTCCGACTCCAGCCGGGTTCCCATGGCGTTCAGCGCCGTGGTATTGATGGCGGACGAGGCGATCCCGAGGCCGAATCGGGGTGATGTCAGGAGTTCCCAGATTGGCACGATCGGGTTGACGTCCGATCCGATGGCGACGGCCGCCGACATCCATCCGGGCGCCTCCGGGTACCGACCGACCACCACCTCGACCGACGGGGCCGTCGCGCGGTTGGTCCCCAGCAGGAGATCGTCGAACACGAGGTAGGCCAACCCTTGGTAGGGTGGGTGGTCTTCGATCGCGGAATAGGTGGCGAGGACGGGATCCACGGACTGGGTGGGCGTGCCCCAGTACAGGCGGACCGATCCGTGGTCGGTGATCGTGATGTCGACGTAGTCCTCGCCCGGCACGCGTGTCAACGGCCCCACCCAGACCTGCTCGTCGTCGAACCAGATCTCGTTCGCCGAATCGATCACCCCGTGGCAGATCGCCGCGGCGAAGGTCGCGTAGTAGTTGTGGCTGGTGGGCCCACCTTTCTTCGCTCCACCGGTGGCTTCCGATCGGAATCCCAACCCTTGCGAGATGAAGGTCACCCCCACGCGCTGCGTGCCGCACACGTAGGGGATCGGCCGCGCGTTCTCGTTGGTGGCGGTGCGCAGGTCGTCCAAACCAGCCAGGCGGGGCTTCTGCTTCGGCATCCGGCCCGTGGACCCTGAGAGGAAGCTCACGGGACCTCCTCCACCGGACGGTAGACAGCACGCAACAACCGTTGCCATGTGGCGTCTCGGATGGTGCGTTCGCGGACCCCGTATTTCGGCAACGCGTTGACGAACATCGCTCCCGATCCACCCAGAAAGATTCCCACGTGGTGCTCGACCCCCTCCCGCGACGCGCGGAACACGAGCAGATCGCCGGGTGCCAGCGACGACATCCCGGCGGTCTTGTAGTCCCACCGTTCGAACAGGGATCCCCGCGCGTCCAGCCAATCGATGACCATGCTGCGCTGCAGGTGGAGGCCCCCGTCCATGGTGTAGGGGCCGCCCGCGTCGAACGAGCCGATGTGGCCGCACGCACACAGGATGGCACCGGCGAGCTGGACGCAGTCGACCCCCACGTGGGCGATCCGAGCCTGCGCGGCAAACGGGGTGCCGGTCCATTCGCGGGCCGCCGAGTTCAACAAGTCCACGCGCTCCGAGGTGGAGAAAAACGGCTTCTTCATTTCTTGCCTCCGGTGGTCGCGATGTCGGCCACCTTGAATGTCAGGTTGCTCTTCGGCAGGAACGGGGTGCCCCCGAAGCGGGTGTTGGAGAATTTTGCGACGCAGTCGGACCACGTCTTTTGGCAGCCGGGGCGGATCAGTACCCCGTCGCCCTCGATCGCCCAGACAAACCGGGCGTTGAGCGTGAGGAGCATGGTGCCGTCGTCGGCGACCGTGCTGCCGAGGATGGTCCGGATCTCCCGATGGTCGCCGGTTCCCACCGTGATCCGGCCGCCGGCGTAGTAGTCCGCGGCGGGCGACCCGCCGACCGATCCAAGGATGATCTGCTGGTAGAGGATTCGGACGATCTCCGCCGTGATCTCGTACCCGGACGGATCCACCCCACAGGTACGCGCGTCGAACACGTCGAAGGGGCAACGGGGCCCGAACAGCATGTGAGGCACCCGGCTCTCGATCGAGTCGAGCCACGAGGCGAACTTCATCGTGACCTTCCTGCCGTCGAACTGCACCGAGCCGGATTCCCGTCCGGTGAACAGGATGCCGGTCACGTCGGGCGTTGCGTAGGCCGCCTGGGCGATCTCCACGCGGATCGGGAAGGACGGCGGGGCCGGCAGACTCGATGCCCACGGCGCGCCCGCGTCGAAGGTGGCCTCGATGGAGACCTCCTCCCGGTCGGCGCGGGTCGAGCGGCGGATGGTCCCGTGGCGCAGGTTCGCGGCCGTGAACGTTTGCCCACCGGACACGATGTCCCCGAGGAAGGACGTGTAATGCCACGAGATCTCGTCCCCATCGATGATCTGGAAGAATCGGTAGAGATAGACGGGCTGCTCGCCGGTTTCGATCGCCGAGTACTCCTCGGGCAGCTCGAGGACCCGCACCGAGCGGGTTTGCCAGTTCTCGGCGATCAGATCCGCCTGTTCCGCGTCATCGGCCAGTCGGCAATAGAGCAGGCGCTGCACGCGCCAGAGGGCCGTCGGCGTGGCGGGCAACGCCGGCGACACCGTCACGCGGTCGTTCCCTCCGTCGGTCACGGCATCGGTCACGCTCACGATCGTTTGGGTGCCATCGGGCGCCGTAAAGAGGAGGTGGGCGCTGGCGTCGTCTCCCCACGTGTCGGCCAGCCCGATCCGGGCCAGATCCACGACCGTCGTCGAGGGGGCCGACACCACCGACGCCATCCGGAGCGGCTCCGGAAACCAGAATCCGTTCAGGCGACCTTTGGCGCCATCGACGAACGCCTCGAAGGACGCCACGTCGGTCGCCGTGGGCAGCGACACCGAGATAGTCCATCCCCGCAAGACGTGACGTTGCGTGGGCCCGAAATCGGGACGGCCAAACCCTAACTGCAGCTCGCGGAGGTCGTACGTCCATTCCTTGGCGGCCCCATCGGCGGCGTTGGGGACCATTGTCCAGACGGGTCGGGAAAGGTAGGTCATGCCGAGACGTGCAGGTAATGGTTCCAGTGCATCGATTGCACGTCCGGCGACCGCCACCGGATGGTCATTCCAACCACCTCGCAGTGCAGGTCGCGCAATGGCCGCGAGGTCGTGTTGAAGACGTCCAACCAGAAAAAGGGCGCGCTCGTCGTGCCGCAGTAGACCGGGCTCGTGTACGAACTGTCGGCCGGCACGGTCGCGAGCAACGCGAACTTCGTGTGCGCGCCGGGTGCGGGGGCCGGGATGTTGATCGGCGCGCCGGACCCCACGTAATAGACGTCCGTGATGTCGGTGGGGGTCAACGTGTGGTAGGGGGTCAATCCATCCTGCCCGACCACCCCGATTTGCGACAGAGAGTAGCCGAAATAGTAGGTCGACAGGTACACGGACGCTTCGCCTGCGTTCAGGCTCCGCGCGACTTGCGGGTAGGCGTCCTCGAGCAACAGCCGGTTGAGCCTCTTGAGGTCGTCCCCAGTCGGGCTCGTCGCGAGCAGCGTGGAGGTCGCGGACCGGAGCGTGACACCGGCGAATCTCCCCGAGGAGTAGATCGAGGCGCCGTTCACGAGCGCGTTGAGATCCGCGACGAGAATGGCCTGGAGAGGCACCGGGTCCGACAGAATGCCGGTATAACCGGCGAGTGCCGCCGTGGTCGGTCCCGACATCTGGCTTGCCACCCACAGGTCGATCGGCCGGGTCTGATTGCGGATTGCGTTGGCCAGTGACGGCAGGTCGCACAGGTCCCGATCCGAGAGCGTGGTGGAGGCGGTCCCGGCCGTCAGGTCGACCTGCAGGGATCCGGACGTGCTGGAGAGCTCCACGGCGCCGGGGGCGTTGTACGTCTGCCCCCAGGCGTACGTCGTGACGCTCGCCGGATTGATGACGGTCGCGATGCCGATGTTTCTCCCGGCATCGAACACCGGGGTTGCCATGCCATAGTTGCCGCTGGCGACGTCGCCCAGTCCACCGGTGGTCAGGATGACCGGCTTCATGTCGCCGGACGCCTGCGAGGCCAAACCCACCTTGCTGAGGCGATTGGCCTGTTCAGTCCTGCGGAACGTCTTGTGCAGCGTGAGCGCGTAAATCGCGATGTTCCGTCGCCAGATGGTCACGTTGGCGGAGGTCACCGCCGTGGGGAGCGCCGTGAGCGCGTTCAGGGGCGCCAGATACGATGGAGAGATGAACCCGCCGCCGGGACTCCACGTCCACGTCGAGGTGCCTGCGTTGGTCTCCGGTGCCACCACCCCGGTAGCGAGTCCACCCGTCACCGCTCCGGTCGTGGTGAGGTACTGCGCGTAGAACGTCGACTGCCGGCACACCTGTCGGATCGCCTCCCACAAAGCGGCCTCCCGCGTCGGACTCCCGACTATGTCCGCCGCGTAGAAGCCGTCGGCCGGATAATCGCCGGGAGCGTGGCCATCGGTCCGGTTGGGCCATGTCGCCATCGATCCCGTGACCTCGTGATACCGCTCCTGGAGGTACCGCATCGTGCGCTCGACGGTGACCGCCGGGATCGTGATGGCCCCGGATACCACGGCCCGCCCCCACCACGTGATCGTGAAACGGCAAAGGACCTCCGCGTTGAACGGCATCCGCAGCCTCCAATATCCGGCCGTCGTCTCCTCGATGACCGTCTGCTCCGATCCGGTTGGGTCGATCCAGGTTGCCCCGTCGTCCTCCGAGATCTCCCAGAACGGGGATCGTGCGGACGTGACCGGCCCACCGACGGGATTCAAGGCGAGCAACTGCGCGGCCGGCACGTAGAGGTTGGAGTCCAGAAGGACCACGCGCGACAGCGTGGGCGGCAACTCCGTCACCGGCACGCGGTAGGGATCCTCCACGCTGCCGATCGACCCCGTGGAATCGCCGATCGTCGGCACGGCCGAGGAATACGGGACGACCGCTCCACGATACGCGCTGACGCTCAGCCCGTAACGGGCGGTCGCGCCGGTCAGGTCTTCCGATGCATCGACCTGCAGCTTCCCGCACAGCACCTCCCAGCAGCAACCGCCGGCGGCATACGTGCCGGCCAGGGGCGTCGCGAGGGTCAGCACCGATCCCGCCACGGAGGTCACCTCGGCGACTTCCCATCCCGCGCCGCCGGGCGTGGCCCACGGATCCGGGCAAAAGAACACATGGCTGCCGGCATCCGGCAGCCATGCTGCCGGCACGGTGCCATCGAGGACCACCGTGGTGCCGGAAGCAGTCCCCCCAAGCGCAGCGCACGGCCCCACCACGGGGTGGCCGCCTGCCCGTCGAGGAGTGCCGCACGGAGCCGGTCGTCGAGGAGTGCCCGCTCCTGGGAGTCGAATGGCACCACCTGCCAGGACAGCACCTGCAGCGGCGTCTGGCGCAAGGCCCCGCGATCTTCGTTGCCCGCCACGGCCGACGCGATCCGCGTCAGCCACCGTCGCTCCACCTTGGGGGCCGTGCTCCAGTCGGGCAGATGCGCCAAAAGCACCAGGGAGTTGATGCGGGGAATCATGTCGGGGATCCCAAATCCACGCGCGATCGCTGGTGGATGTCGTGGATGATCGCCCGGCCTGCTCGGCTGCCCATCGCCTCGAGGGCGGCCTCCCTCGAATTGACCACGTAGATATGCACTGGCGCCGCGCCGACGTTGACGTTGGCCGCGCCGTGCAGTCCGGCAGCCGCCGCGTAGGGGGGCGTCGGGATCCGGGGGGCGAGCCCGGCGTTCATCTGGGCGAGGAGCGGTCCGAAACGCGAGGTCGCCTGGGCGTTCATCACCGTCTCCTGCCCGGCCTCGTTCACCCGGATCAGCTTCTCCCCGCCGGGGATGACGCCGCCCTTCTCGAATGCCAGCGCCATCGCAAGGATGGCGGCCAGCGCCGCCATGCCGAGGATCGCGGCCGTGCCGTAGCTTGAGGTGGCCGCCAGTGCGGCGCCGGGGGCCTCGGCGGCCGCGCGTTCAGCGGCCTCGGTCTTCTGCTCGACGCCGAACAGTTTCTTGAGGCCCCGGATTACCGTCATCTGGACGATCCACTGGACCACCACCGAAATCAGGTTGGAAATGATCTGCCGGGCGACTTGGGCGAAGACTTGTCCCCAGGTCTTCGTGCCATCGATGACGTCGAGGATCTGGTCGCCGATCGACGACATTGCCGATCCGATCGGGCCCGTGATGGCGTCCGCGGCATTCTTCCCGAGGTTTCCCCACTCGTTGGACAGGTTCCTCAGGTTGGTCCCCATCCGACCCATGAAGGTGTTGTCGGTGTCGAGCCGGTGGATCTTGTCGACGATGGCCAGCCGTTGCTGGTCCAAGCGGAGCATTTCCCGCTCGTACTCAGCCTGCTTTTCCGGGTCTCCGGTCGCCAAGGACATCTCGAGCAAGGCATCCCGGAGTTGGTCGATGGTGCCGATCCGGTCGCGGTACAACCGGTTCAACTCGGCGACTTGGGTGACACGATCCGGATCCGGATCGCTTTCGACACCGGCAATCTTGGAGTCCAGGACCGCCGCCCGGAGCCCCACGGTCATCTCCAATTCCTTCCGGAGTGCCGCGATCCGATCCTCCTCGAGTTTGAGGCGCTCCGCGTCCAGCTTGTGCAGATCCCGCTCGATCTCGAACTTCGCGCGATCGCCGTCCACCGAGTCCCGCTGCCACTCGATCTCCTCGCGGATCCTCTTCAGGATCTCCAGACGATCGTCGTACGACCCGTTGATCTCGCGGACCCTCGCCTCCTCATCGAGTTGGTCCTCGCGCAGCGTGGCCTGCAACCGGAGCGCCTGGTCGGCCTGGGCGATCGCATGGTCCGACATCGCGGCCTTCGCGTCCCTCAGAGCCAATCCGGAGATGTCCGGGACATCCCCGGCTTGGGAGCGTCCACCGGAAGCCTGGCCCGTCGGACTGGACGTGCCGGGTGGTGCCGTCGCCGCGGCAGCCTTCTCCTTGGCCAGTTTGTCGCGCTTGTAGGCGGCCACCTTGAGGGCGGTCTCCGCATTCGCCTCCACGGCGGCGATCCGGACCGCTTCCTCCTCGGAGACGAACAGATTGCGGATTGCCTTGAACCCGTCGTACACCTTCGACAATGCCAAGATCTGCGGGGTCATCGTGGCTTCCACGAACCCCAAGAGCTTGGGATTGGCGAGCGCCGCGATCCATAGCTCTGTCTCGCGGCGGAGCTGGATGACGACATGGACTAGCGTGTCGAACGTCGCCACCAGGGCGTTCGTCGCCTTGTCCTGGTGTCCCATCTGGTCGATGGATTGGGTCACCCACGACAAGAAGCCGTTCAACGCCGGCAGGATCCGGTCCGCGAACCTTAGGAAAAGGCCCTCGAAGCGCGCTTTCAGGGCATCGATCGACGAGTTGAATTTCTCGGCGTTGGCCGCGAAATCCTCGCCCACCACCAACCCGAACTTCTCGGCATCTTTGGAAGCCCGTTCCAGCCCCTCCGACCCACCGTTGAGCATGGGGATCAGATCCCGCCCGGCGCGGCCGAACAACTGGGTGGCGAGGGTGGTCTTCCCGATGCCGTCGGGCATCGACCGGAAGACGTCCGCGATGTCGCGGGTGATGTCGTCGGTGGAGCGCAGGGCACCGTTCTCCCGGAACACCGCCACGCCCAGGCGCTCGAACGCCTCGATGGACCGTTCGTTGCCGCGTGTCAGATCCTCCACCTGCTGGGACAGCGTCTGGAGGCCACCCCGCAGGACCTTGGTCGACGCGTCGGAAGATCGCGCCGCGTAATCGAGCTGGGTGAGTGCCTCGACCGAGAGCCCGACCTTCTGCGCCAGTTTGCCCGACTCGTCAGCCGCGTCGATCGCCCGTTGCGTGAACTCCACCACGCCCTCGGCCAGGTCTTTGATCGACTCGACCGTCTTGGCGATGGCGTCGTGGACGAGCCCGCCGATCGCCGTGCCCACCGAGGCGGCGGCCGTCTGGATGGCGAGGAGTTGGGTGGCGGCGC
Source organism: Verrucomicrobiota bacterium (assembly GCA_008933025.1). Lineage (GTDB taxonomy): Bacteria > Verrucomicrobiota > Verrucomicrobiia > Limisphaerales > UBA9464 > UBA6176. Next base: position 26,547 of record WBXI01000015.1, on the reverse strand, counting down.
CTTCGCCGCCGCTCATCCGCACGATGATGTCGATGGGGTTGCCCATGGGAGTCTCTACCGTCCGCTGCCTGCACCGACCTTCTGGAGCCGCTGCCCCGCCTGCTCGCCGAAGTAGGCGAGCTGGCGAAGCGTGTACCGGCGCACGTCGCCGTGCCCCTGCCAGATCAGGAACTCGACGATGGGCCCGAGCCGGCCATCGAGATCTCCGTCATCGGCGTCGTCGTCGCGCCGAACGCCCCCGCCAGACGTCCGGCGACCCGTTTTCCCCGGTCGATCACCTCCGGCCCCAGATTCAACTCGATGGCCTTGTCGAGGATCTCGAGGGCGCTGCAGAGCCGCACGCCCGCGATCTCCGCCGGGTCGAGGTCGGTGGCTTTGCGGAGCAGGAAGTCCCCCAGATCCGTGGCACCCACCACGATCTCGGGCAGTTGTTCGGCGATCTTGCGCATCACCGTGGCGCGATCGATGGGCCCATCCGACACCATGGGCTTCACCAGCGCGCGGACGTGGCCGGAGAGCAACTGCAAAAAGCGCAGGGCGTCCGGCCACGCCATCTCGCGCACGGTGACGGTGCGTTCGGCGCTGATGCGCACCTCGGCGACGGGATTGAGGATACTCGACATGTGGGCGTCCTTTCGGGTTTGCCGCGATTAGTCCTGCCGCTCCTTGGTCACCGGCGTGGTGATCGCGAGCAGCTCGATCGTGAACTCGTTGGGTTGGTCGACGGTCTGTTCGCCCCAGTTGGTCACGATCAACTCCCCGGACGCGATCGACGTGTGTTTCCGCGGGGCCTTCGAGAATTGGTCGAACTCGAAAACCTCGAACGACCCCGTCGCGCGCAGCGCGGTGGCGGCATCGTGGGCGTTGTACTTCACCGCCGGCACCGCGACGGTGCCCGCCACCGGATCCCCTTCGCCAATCGTGCCGGTCGCGAGGATCGAAAGGATGCCGCTCGCCTTGTCCAGGATGTAGTCGGTGCCCGGCGTCTTGGGATCGCCGTCGAAGGTCAGTGCCTCGGCGGTGATGCCATAGGCGCCGACCCAGTAGACGCCACCCGGTTTCACCGAGGCGATCGACACGGCCAGGGTGGCATTGAGCGCCTGGTCGGCCGTGGTGGGTGCGCCGCCCAACAAGAGCAGACGCAGGTTGTCCGGCGTGTGATCGTTGAGGGAGAACTCGAAGTTGTCCTCGATGGTGGTGACGAGCTTCCCGTCCGCGCGCTTGAACCCGCCGCCGGCATCGCCGGTCTGGCTGGCCATGTGCGTGTACCGCTGGATCTGCGGCTTGCGGGAGAACTTGAGGACGTTTCCAAGGTCCACGTAGGCGGACTCGCCGGTACGCTTGTAGAGGACCCGTGCCGTCGTTTTCGCCTTGTTGGCCAGACTGCCGATGACTGCGCTCATGATGATTCGCTATTGGGGTTGTGGGTGGGAATTGAAAACAGGGTTGGGGAAAGTCAGCCGATGCGGCGCCGGCCCCCGCGCGGCTTGGAAGCTGCCGGGGTGCTGCCGGCGGGTTCGGGCGCCGGGACCTCGGGATCCGCGATGCAGGCAAATCCGGCGGAGACGAAGAAGTCGGCCTGTTTATCGCCGACCTCGACGACGGCGCCGGGTTGGACCAGCACGGCATCCACCAGCATGGGCTTGAGGAGCTTGATCTTCATGGTGTCGGTCACTTGAGGCTGGATGCCAGGCGGAAGACTTCGTCGATGTCGGCCGTGGTCATGCCGATCTGCGCTCCGAGGGCGGCAATGAGAGGGTGACCCCGCACGATGTAGTTGCCGAACTCCCACTGCGTCCTGGCTACGGTCCGGTCTGGCTCCGGCAGCGAGGCGATGAGCCCGTCCACTTGGGTGTTGATCCCTCGCACCGTAAGGACAGCTCGGAAGGCCCAGAGCGGAACTTCTACGGGCACGGTCGGAGGCGGCGGCAGGGCCTGTGTATCGACCTTCGGCGTCACAATCCAGTTCTGCGTGCAATAGCCCAAGGCGTCGACGGCATAGCCGGAGACGACTGCTTCGTGGTCCGCATCCACGACGGGCGGCAGGGTGTCTCGGTACATCACCCAGCCGTCGGGGATCGCGTCGGCGAGGCTGAACTCGCGCACCATTGCCACGGTGCCGTTCGCGATCATTGCGTACTTGCGTTTGTCGGTGTCTATCACGGGAATCCAACCTCCAGTTTTCGGCTAACAAGGCCCCAGCGAATCGTTGTTGCGGCGGCGCCTGTGCCTTTGCAGCGCAGCGAACCGTTCGTGGTGTCGTTGTCGATCGCGGCTGCCCATCCGGAAGGTGGTGCTCCGCCATTCGATCCGCTTGAGGCAAGGAGTGTTGCCGTGACTACAATCGTCCCGACGGCCACACCCCTGTTCGCGCGGACGAAATATAGCCACGCAGCATCTTGCCCGCCGGCAGTGTTCGTGCGAGCCGATACCTGGACTAAGCCGTTCCACAAAGTGTTCGCAGGGACGACCATTCGCGCCGAAGATCCGTCGAGAAAAAGCTCCGTCGGGGTCGCATCGGTGGTGACGTTGCGTGCGACCAACTCGGATCCTTGGCAGTCTCCGCGGCTCGCGTAGACTCCCGCCGCGTGGGCTCTCTGACCCAATTTGTCGGCGAGTGACTGAAATCCGCTGGCAAAAGAGTACGACGCGGTCGCCTGCGAACTGTACCCCGAGGAAAAGGACATCGCACCAGACGACGTGCAAACAACGCCGCACGCGAACGAGTTGCCGCCGCTGGCCGTGTTCTGGTTTCCAATCGCCACGTCAGCGCCACCGGTGGCAGAGCAACCATATCCTATTGCAACCGCATTGGAATTTGTCGCGACGCACAAGTCACCGATGGCAATGGAGGAAGCGCCAGAGGCTTTCGCGTTGTAGCCATATGCCACCGCTCCTGCCCCAGAGGCGACGCGATCGGCGACCGTGCCGCCCCACGTGAAATCGACCGCGTTGGCGCCGCGTTGATTTCCACCGGTCGCGGTGCCATCCGGCATCCGAAGCGACAAGTAACCGCCTCCCTTCGGAGCAAGCACCACATTGACGTTCGTCGCCGCGTTCGTAGCAATGATCCGAGCGAACGTCTGCGCGGTGTACGTCGCGACATCGAGGACGAATCCGTCCAGCGTGACGGGGCCCGTGAACGTCGGCGACGCGGTGGGGGCAGCACCCAGATTAGATCGTGCGGTGGCCGCGGATGCGAGGTCGCTGAGGTTCGCCGACTTCTGCGCCGCCCCGGTGACTCTGGAATCATCGCCGGCAGCAACGGTGCCGGCCCCGGTTCCGACCGACAACAGAGCTGCCCCACCGAGACCTGACACTTGGGACGCGGCGAGCGTCAGAGGGTCTGATCCAGCAGCCGCATGGGTGGATGCGTGGGTTGTGGGAGTCCGGGCATTCGACAGACGCGAGTCTCCGGTATCCACCTTCGCAGCGAGAGCTGACACCAACCCGGAGACGTCGGAGAGTCCGATGCCGAGCCACGATTTAAGATCCGTTGCCGTCTTTGAGACCCACGCCCCAAGCCCGTTCCGAACAATGGCGACGTCGGTGCCGGTCGGGAGCGTCGGTTCCTTGGCCGCCAATCCGGCGTCTGTGTAGGCGTTCGCCGAGGACTGCGCCGCGTTCGCTTTGGCCGTCGCATCCGTGGCAGCGGTGGCAATTGCGGCCGCCTCTGCTGCGTTGACCTTCGATGTGGCATCCGTGGATGCCGCCGCAATGGCAGCCGCTTCGGCAGCCGACGCTTTGGCCGTCGCATCCGTCCCGGCCGCGGCGATTGCCGCCGTGTAGGCAGCCGCCGCCTCTCCGGCGGCATCGAAATCGGCCGTGTCGGCCAAGGCCGCGGATCCGAGTTCCAGGACGACGTGGGCCGCCTCCGGATCGGCGGCCGTGATCAGCGCGCGACCGGTCGCCGTCGAGTCTGAGATCGCAGTGGATGCCAGTCCATCGGCTCCATCGCCCTTCGGGCCGCGTGGACCAGTCGAGCCCCACCGCAGCACGGTGACTCCCGAGGTGCGGATCCGGATGATGGCCAAGCCGCTGCTCATTCGGTTTCCCCTTTCTCCACCGCCAAGGTGATGGTCTCGGTCAGATGCGGTCCCCAACCGGACATCGAGATCTTGATGTCGAAATACCCGTTCCCCAGCGGAAGCGCCGCGACCTGCTCCTGGGTGAGTCGGAGTTGGATGTCGGCGGTTTGGTCACCGTTGTCGGCGGCGGAGACGTCGAAAGTTGCCAGCAGGGCCCCATCCCCGTCGCGCAGTTGGGACGACGCCTCGAGTCCGGGATAGCTCGCCTGATCCTCGAGGCGGAACGTCCAGTCGAAGACCTCGCCCCGCTTGATGGTGATCGTCATCAGTAGGTCCTCCCGCCCAGAGCGCTCAGGATCTCGCCTCCCACCACGTCGATCGGGACCAGCACGGTGGCCCGGCCGACTTGGTTTTGTCGTTCCTGCCCCGTGATCATCATCGGCTCGATGCCGGTCGGCCGCAGATAGACCTGATCGACGTCGGCCAACGGCCCGCGGAGTTGTTCGACGACCAGGTCCGCCAGTTCGTAGGCGCCCGGATTCGTGGCATCGCCCAACCACGCCTTGCGGCGATCCCCCCAGTTCCGGTCGGCCACCACCACGTAGACCTTGCGTACCTGCCGGGCCCGCTCGTCGCGGCCCTCGTGGAAGGTCTCGAAGCTCGCGGAGTCGAAGACCAACAAAGCCACGCGGCTTTGGGCCGCGATCAATTCCTTCAGCGCCGTGTAGACATCGCGCAGGTCGTAGATCTCGACCTTCGCGAACGCCGCTTCGGCGTCGCCATCGGTCGGGGTCCATTGGATCGCCGCCACGGCCGCCTTCAGCGCCTGCAGCACCGCGCGGGTGCGTGCGAGATTGTTGTTGGGAATGCCCATGGTCTAGGGGCTGCCGATGCGGGGTTTGATGCGGGCGTCACTCCCCCAGTCGCCGCGGACCGGTTGGATGGCAATCGTCGGGTTGTCCGCTTTTTTGAGGGTCACGAACTTGCCGTCGCGGATGTCCTCGAGTTCGCGCCGGGCCTTGTCGGCCGCGACTTTGATTCCATCGGGGACGGCGTTCAGCAGAGCGTGGAGCGCCTCGAGGGCGAGCGCGCGGACCAATCGCCGCCAGCGCGAGGATTCCAGCTCGTAGCGCGCCGTATAATCCGCGACCACGCCGGCGCACTCATCCAGCACCGTCTTGATCGGTTGCTCGTTGCCCGCGTTGCCAAGCGCCGCGCGTACCTCGTCCAGGAACTCCTGGGAGATCTGCAGGTCGCTTTCGTCGAAAGTTGGCCGGGACATGGAGGATGGGCGTGGGTCGTTCGGTGGGGGGGGCCGACGTCGCGGTGGACGCCGGCCCCCGGTGGGTCTGTCGCGGGAACGTCGCTACGGGCTCCGGTAGCGGAGCACGCGCGCCTTGCTGCCGTACTTCACCACCAGGTCGGTGATGCCATTGGCGTTGGGGTTGGCGATCTGGGTCAACTTGAGGTACGGGATCGGACCGACCGCATAGTTGCCCACGTAGGTGACCGTGTTCGTGCCGTTGGCCGCGAGGCTCACCGTGCCGAGCGTGGCGTAGGTCGAGTTGTCCAGGGAACCGGACAAGGTGAACACCACCGTGCTGGTCCCGCTCCCCGTGAGCTTGAAGCTGATCTGCAAGCCCACGTCCTCGGCGCGCGTGGCGTCGATGGCGGTGGCGGTGACGGAGTTGGTGGTGGTGGCCGGGATCGCGTTGGTCACGGTCACCGTCTGCAGGCCGAAGGTGAGCACCTGCGCGGAGGCCGGCGGCGTGAGCGCGAACGCCACGAGGGCGGCCGCGACGAGTGTTTTCAACAGGGTTTTCATGGCGATGGATTCGGATCGATCGATGTGTCGACGGCTGGATCAGGCGCTGAGCAGCAACTGGCCGCTCGCGACCTGGGCGGTCGCCACGCCGTACATGAGGGCCACCCGCAGGGCCGACTGGCCGAGCTGGTGGTTGACGTATTGGACCTGCATCACCGAGATGCCGGTATCCTCGTTGGTCACGACCGTCGTCACGCCGCCGCCGGTGGCACCGGGGAAGATCGACGCGTAGTCGTTGGGGACGCGGGTGGCCATGGCGATGGCGTCCGGGGTGAACGCGAAGCCGGCAAGGCTGCCGGTGGTCGGGAGGTTCGGCGCCTCCAGCGGCTGGAACCCGGCGATGGGCGGCAGCTTGTACTCCTGGATCAGGCTCCGGTCCTGGAAGGTACCGAGCTGCACGATGCTCGCATCCGTCTGGAGCTGGCCGAAGTACGGGGTGTTGAGGAGCAGCGCCCGGCCCATGGTGGGCACGCCGCGCAGCGTGAGGGCCTGCGCCAGCGTGACGAGCGTCGAGCGGTCGAATCCCGCCTGCGCCTGGGTGGTCGTGTTGGTGTAGGCGGCCGCCAGGATCAACGCGTACAGGTCGTCGACCATCGCCTTGCCGAGGGCATAGTGCATTCCCTCTTCCTGCTCGCCGAAGAGCAGTCGGCGCGTGGACGACAGGTCGTTGGCCGTGAAGCCGATCTCGACCGCCTTGTGCTTGTCGATCGTGATCGAGACGTCGGTGGTGGTGGCGTCGGACCGGGCATAGCCGGTGGTCGCGTTGTAGTCCGTCACCGTCGGCACCGAGCGGCGTCGGGTCGTGACCGTCTGGTTCAGGGCGGCGTTCTCGGAGGTGAAGTCCGTGGTGATGCGGCCCAACACCGGGAACGTGAACTTGAGCAGGTCCAGGCTGCGCTGGGTGACCAACGTGCCGGCGAGCGTGCCCACGCTGTTGGCGGCCTCGATGGCCTCCTGGTAGCCGTTGGCGTCGGCCAGGGCCTTCCGGATCTCCTTCGCGTAGATCGCGAAGCGTCTCTTGGGGTTCTTCTCCTCGCCGTACGCGCGCACGGCGCGCACCAACTCCCCGCCCACGGACGCATTGCCGCTGGCATTGGGGACGACCGGGGCACCCAGCGCCGCGGGCGCCGCCAGCCCCGCGAGCAGGGCTTCGGTCCCCGCGGGATCCCGCTGGTACGCATCCGCCCAACGGGCCTGCAGGGCATCGTTCGCGGCCGGGATCGCCCCCCGCGCGACGGCCGCCTTCACGGCATTCAGCGCGTCGGCCTTCACGCGGCCGGTGCGTTCGCTCTGCAGCGCCTGGGTCTGGGCCCGCAGCGATGCGTTCTCGGCCTCGACGACCTGCGACTTGGCGCGGATCGCCTCGAGCGTGTCTTTCTCCGACGCGTCGGCGTCGATCTGCACGACCAAAGACTTCGCCTCGACCAGCCTCGCGCTGATCTCGGCATCCTTGGCGTTGATGGCAGCCTGGTCCGGCTGCTGGGACGCGGCCAATGCCGCGCGGTCGCCCTGCAGCGCGCCGAGGGCGGCGATGAGGGCGACGAGTTTCGGGGTCTTGTTCATGGTATGCTCGGGGCTCTTCGCCCACAGGGGTTTGATGGCCGTGAAGGCCGGGTCATTGACGAGGCCGCCCATGTTCAGGGGCGCGCCGGTCACCGACGCCGGGTTGCCGGCATCGATGAAGAAGGTCGGGGAAAACGCGCGGTAAGCCCGGCCGGACACGGCCGTGGCACCCTCCGCACTCCACTCCACCCGCGCGTACACGCCGGGCTCCGGCGTGTTCCGCCAGGAGAAGCCGGCCGGCCACGCGGAGGCGGGACCATTGGCATGGTCGAAATCGAAGAACGGCCGCTGGCGACCGCTGGCACCATGCGCCTTGAGCGCCGCGTCCATCGTCGCGGCCGTCGCCGCGTTCACCACCACGCTCACCGTCACCGCCTTGCCGCCCTTGGTCGCCGTGATCTCGTGGGTGCCTCGGGACTCGGCATGGCCCTCCTGCGGGACGGAAGGCTGGTGTTGGGGGGCTCGTTCCAGAACGCCCTCAACCGTACCAACCGTGGCCGGATTGCCCGCCTCCAGGCGGATGGTTCCTTCGACTCCACGTTCGTCACGGGCGCGGGTTTCGGCAGTACCAGCGGTCGTGCCGACTTCGGAACCGTGAAGTGTGTGGCGGCAGACTTGCAGGCGCGGGTGCTTGCCGCGGGACCCTTCAACCTCTTTGGGTCCACCGCGGTGTCCGGTTGGGTGCGTCTCAATGTCGATGGCACCATGGATTCCACGTTCAAACCCACGGTTCACGGCACGAACATCATCCAAATGGATGTGCTGCGAAATGGGCACATCGTCGCCTTGCGCAGTACCGGTGCCCTCGAGGAGTACTCCGCCGATGGAACCCAGTTGGCGAAACTGTTTGGCAGCGGGACCGTATTCGCGGTGGAACCCGCCGGCACGTTGCTGGTGGCCGCCAATGTGGGCGCCCGACTCCAACGCATCGCCCCGCTCGCGCCTCCCGCTTCGCCCGAGGTGGAACTGCCCTGGGGCAAGATCAGCGTTTCCGAAGCCACCAATGAAGTCCGGATTCCCGTCCGGCGAACCGGTCCGGACACGGAAGCCGTGGAGGTTTCCTACCGGGTGATCGCCGGGTCGGCGGTGGACGGCAAGGACTTCGTCGCCACCACCGGGGTGCTCCCGCTGCCGGCGGGCGTTCGCGAAGCGTTCGTCACCGTGCCCCTCACGGCCCAAAACGAGGTGCCCAACGACGACCGGACGTTCCGGATCGAACTGCTGGCCAGCACCGGAGCCTCCTTGGTGGCGGGCCGGACCGACTGCGAAATCACCCTTGAGGATGACGACACCGGGCTGACGCTCGAGGTGTTCGCGGGGGAGTACAACGGATTTGGCAGTGCTTTGGTCATGCGGACGAGACAGTTCCGGCAGCGTCTTTATGCCGGCCGCGACGCCCAGGTGTTCTTCGAGTGGAGCGGGAGCGGGCCACGTGGGGGGTCGAACAATCTTTTTTCCGCCATCTGGACGGGCTGGATCGTTCCCGAACTGACCGGTGATTACCGGCTCGCGGCGGCGTCCGACGATGGCACACGGCTTTGGTTCGACGACCGGTTGGTCGAGACCAATTGGAGTTGCTGCGGGGGCAAGCGGAGCGACGAGGTACACCTCGAGGCCGGCCGACCTTACCGGTTGAACCTGAATTATTATGAGGACAGCGGCCCCGCGTTTTGCAAATTGCAATGGGCGGTTCCCGGGAACACGAATCTGGTCCCCATTCCCCGCCGCGCGCTGCGGCCCGGCGTCGCACGCGGCCAAACACCCACGCTCGCCCTCCAGTGGATATCCAACCCGACTTTGTCCTTCCACATCGACCGCATCGATTGCACCACCGAGCCCGGTCGACCGATCCAGGTCCAAACCAGCACCAATGGGCTGGTTTGGCGCTTCGTCGCCGAGGTCGTTTCTCCAGGGCCCGGTGCGATCACTTCGTTCAATAGTGATTTGGGCGTGCCTGCCGGCAGCTTCGTCCGTGCCGTCTCCGTCGACGGCGCCGTGTTCACCACCACCCTGCCGCTCCAGATCGGGGTCACTGCATCCGCATCGCCCCTCCGGGTGATTGCCGGCAAGTCCGATTCGATTTTGCTCTCCGCCTTCGCCAACGGAGGCACGGCCCAAACCTTCGACTGGCTCCGGGATGGCCAGCCGGTGGGCTCGGGCCCGTCCCTGTCCCTCGACGGCACCCAGGGAAACGTCGGCGGAATCTACCAGGCCATCGTCAACAGTCCCGCCGGCAAACTCGCCAGCACGTCCCATACCGTCGAATATATCACCGCTCCCGCGATCGCCACCCCGCTCGCTCCGCGTCTCTTGCCCGCCGGTTCCCCCGCCACGGTGCCAGCCGGCATCGCCGGACCAGCCCTTTCCTATCAATGGTTCCGGGACGGTTCCCCCCTGCCCACCCAGACCGGCGCCCAACTCGTCCTCGATCCAGTCTCCCTCGACCAGCCCGGCCTCTACTCGGTCGTCGCCACCAACCCCGCCGGGACGGTCACCAACGGTCCCGCCTTGATCCGGGTACTCGCCCCGGCCCGGCTCGTCGTCCCCCTCCCGCCCTTGGTCACGCTCGACCCCGACGCCACGCTGGTGCTCACCGCCGAGATCGCCGGCTCGGGCCCGTTTGCCTTCCAATGGCGCCTCAACGGCGACGACATCCCCGGCGCCAACGGACCCACCTATACCGTGAGTCCCGTCAATCTCTCCCACGCCGGGACCTATACCGTGGTGGTGACCGATTCGTTCGCCACCCTCACCGCCGGCCCCGTGGAGGTGCGGATCAAACTCCCCGTCCTGCCCGGCAACGACGCCTTTGCCAACGCCGTCGCGCTCGATACGGAGACGAGTCCGATCGCCGGCAACAACGCCCATGCCACCCGGGAGAACGGCGAACCCAACCACGCCGCCCGACCCGGCTCCCGCACGGTGTGGTACTCGTGGACGGCACCGAAGAACGGTCGCTTCCATTGCCTGACCCGGGGCAGTGCCTTCGACACTTTGCTCGCCGTCTATACCGGAACCGCGGTCAACGCCCTGAGCGAGATCGCCAGCAACGACGACGCCGGGGACGGGGCTTATTTCACCAGCGAACTCACGTTCAGCGCCGTCGCCAACACCCGCTATCTCGTCGCCGTCGCGGGCCTCGGCGATGGCAGCGGCAATTACGTCCTCGGTTGGGATTTCACCGCCGACGCGCCCCCCGTGCCGCGCTTCGTCACCCAGCCCCCGAGCCAGACGGCGCCATCCGGTTCCCGCGTGGAATTGGTCGCGGGCGTGAACGACGCGGCGTCCGTGCAGTGGTGGTTCAACGGGCAACCGCTGCCCGGCGCCACCGCCGCCACCCTCGTGCTCCCCGCCCTCGGCCGCGACCAGGTCGGCACCTACCAACTGGCGGCGAGCGGCGGCGGCCAGACCGTGTTGAGCCACGAGGCCATCGTCGAGATCGGCGATCAACCGGGCGTGCGTTCCTACGACAAACTCGAGGACATCCTGGCACCCTCCCAAGGCGGCCCCGCCCTCGCCGCCGCCGGCAAGGGTGGCCTTGGAGTGCCCCCGCTCCTGCTTTCCCCCGGACGGCCCGGATTCCAGACCGTCAACAACACCAACGCCACCACCGAAATCCGCGAGGCCAACCATTGCGGGACCAAGGTCTCGCGCTCCCGTTGGTTCCCCCTGCTGACCCAGGCCGCCGGCCGGTTGGTCATCCGCTCCGTTGCGGCCACCAGCCCCACCGTCATGGCGGTCTACCGCGAGAGCGACCTCTCCGAACCCGCGGCTTGCGCCACGGGCGACCTCTTGGTCATCGAGAACGTGCAGGCCGGCGAGACGTTGCTGGTGGTGGTGGGCAGCGCGAGCCGCATTGGCGGCAGCATTCCCCTGGAATTCCTCGTCGGCGTCCCGCCCCCGGTCGTGGCCCCGGACACCACCGTGCCCAACGTGGACCGCTCCGAGGGATCCCTCCTCACCCTCCGCGCCTACGAGGCCGACCTGGTCCCGGCCCCGCAGGTCATCTGGCTGCGCAACGGCGTGCCCGTGCCGGGCGCCGACGGCCGGGAGTTTGCCGTCGGCAAACTCGACGGCAACAAGGTGGGCCGCTACAGCGTGATCCTCGACAATGGTCTCGGCCGGGTCACCAACGGGGTCGCCGAGGTCTCGCTGGATGTCCCGCTCGCGGCCGCGCCCGGAAGCGCGCAGGTCACGGACACCGTCTTCCGGTGGGTGCTGCGGGGCAACCCGGGCCAGCGCGTGGCCGTGGACCGCTACGACGCGTTGACCGAGGTGCTCGACCGATACGAGGACTGGCTGGGCGACGGCGGGCTGGTGTACCAAGACTCCGGGCCGGGCACGGTCCCGATGCGGTTCTATCGGGTGGCCGAGCAGGCCCTGCGTCTGGACGCCGCCGGCAAGTTGACCGACGGGAAGAAAGTCTGGCGGGTGACCGGCGGCCGTCTGGGACGGAGCTATGTCATCGAGTCGAGCACGGACAACGGCAAGACCTGGTCGCCGTTCCAGACCAACCGCGTGGAACGGAGTGCGTCCTACCAATTCCTCACCCCGGCCAACGACCCGCGGATTTTCCGCATTGCCCCCTGAACCCTCCCGCCATGTCCCACATCCGTAGCAGGCTGTTCGTCGGGTCGTCGGCGCCGGTGGTCCGGTTGCTTTTCGTCCTATGGGCGGGGCAATTCGTGCGGGCCACCGCGGCCGACCCACCCACCCAAGCCACCCTCATCGGCGCCAAAGGCACGGTCGAGATCCTCCGTGACGGAACCGCGAAATGGGAACGGTCCAACCCGGCGGACATCGTCCGCACGAATCTGGTCCTCCGGGCGGGCGATCAGGTGCGGACCCAGGAACGCAGCCGGGCGAAATTGCGTTTGGCCGACGGTTCCGTCCTGGATCTGGACGAGCTCAGCCGGTTTCGGATCGAGCAAAAGGAGGACCGCGGCCTGCTCGAATTGCTGCGGGGCGCCCTGCGCTTTTTCCACCGAGCCGAAACCGGACAAACCGAGGTCAAGGGCAACGGCGTGTCGGCCATCGTGCGCGGAACCGAATTCACATTTGCCGTCGCCGACGATGGCCGGGTCCAATTGGCCCTCTTCGACGGCGAGGTGGACATGGCCAACCCACTCGGACGACTGAACCTGAAAGGCAGTGGCGTCGCCGAGGCCTCGCCCACGACCCCGCCGGCGAGGACCGCCGCGTTGGAGGGCCTTGGCGGCGGCGCCATCCAATGGATGCTGTATTACCCCGGCATCCTTTCGCTGCCCGAATTGGCACCCGCCAATCCCTTCGCCCCGGAACTGGAACCCACGCTCGGCAAGTATCGCCGCGGCGACCTCCTCGGCGCATTGGCCGCCTATCCCGCCGGACGCCAACCCGCGGACCGGGAGGAACGGGTCCTCCTCGCGGGATTGGTCCTGTCCGTCGGCAACGTCCGGGAAGCGGTGTCCCTGCTGTCGCCCCTCCGCGGCGACGATCCCACCGCCCGATTGGCGGACGCATTGCGAACGGTCGTCGACACGACCCTTGGCACCGCCCTGCGCGACGCGGTCGCCGCGACACGGACGCCCGCGACGGCCACCGAATGGCTGGCCGCCTCGTACGCGCGCCAGGCCCGGCGCGACCTGCCGGGAGCGCTCGCCGCGGCGCGCAACGCGGTGGCCCTCCGGCCCGAATTCGGCTTCGGCTGGGTGCGCGTCGCCGAATTGGAGTTTGGTTTCGGCCGGGTCGGGGCGACGTCGGCCGCGCTTGCCAAGGCCCTGGACTTGGTGCCGGACAACGCCCAGGCCATCGCGCTGCGGGGCTTCGTGCTGGCCGCGCAGTACCACCCGGCGGAAGCCGAGACGGCCTTCGCCGATTCGATCGGCCGCGACCCCGGTTTGGGCAACGCCTGGCTGGGACGCGGACTCATGCGGATCCATCGCGGCCAACCCGCCGCGGGATTGTCCGATCTGACGGTGGCGGCCGCGACCGAACCGAACCGATCCCTGCTGCGGAGTTATCTGGCGAAAGCCTATACGGCGCGGGGCGACGAAACCCGCGCCCGCCACGAACTGGATCTGGCGGGCCAACTGGATCCGTTGGACCCGACGGTATGGCTTTACCGTGCCTTGCTGCTCCAACAGGCGGGATCGATCAACGCGGCGATCCGCGCCTATGGCGGCGCCGAGGAGCGGAACCAGGAGCGGGCGCTGTACCGCTCCGGTCTGCTGCTGGACCAGGACCGCGCCGTGGTCGGCGCCAACCGGGCGACGGCTTACCGGGACGCCGGCTTGACGGACTTTGCCGTCCGCGAAGCCGGGCGGGCGCTCGCCGTGGATCCGGCGAATCCCTCGGCCCACCTGTTCCTCGCCGAGAGCTTCCTCAACGACAGCCGGGTGAACCTCCGCTACGAGACGCCCCGGGTCGGCGAGTATCTCCAGGCCAACCTGCTGGCGCCGGTCGGCGGCGGCATGTTGTCGGCGAACCTCAGCCAGCAGGACTATTCCCGCCTGTTCGAGCAGGACGGCCTGCACGTCTTCTCCCAGACCGCGTACCGGAGTTCCGGCGGTTGGGAGGAAGCCGGTGGATTCTTCGGCACCCACGGACGCCTGGGTCACCTGGCGGATGCGTATTATGTCCGCGATCCGGGTTTCGCGCCGAACACCGATTTCGAACAGACGGCGTTCGAGGCCCAGTTGAAGGTGCAGGCGGGCGAACGCGACACCCTCTACGCGCAGGTTCTGCGGGCCGAATCGGATGCCGGCGATCTCGCTTCCTATACCGACCCGGCCTCGGCACGCACCACGCTTCGGGTCAAGGAAACCCTGGAACCCGTCCTGTTGGGCGGATGGCATCGCGCGTGGGGTCCGGAACACCACACCCTCCTGTTGGCCGGGTGGCTGCGCACGGACCAGACGTTGGCCGACAGCGCGGTCGCCTTGAATCGCTTTGCCACCAACCACGACGGGACCCTGGGCGCCATGCTGCCCTTGGGCGCGGCTTCCCAAACCTACTCGAGCCGCGAGAATTGGTTCACCACCGAAGCCCAACATCTCTGGCACACCGAACTCAATTCGCTGGTCGGCGGCGTGCGCTACCAGCACGCGGATCTGGACGCCCGCAACGTGTTCGACGGCATCGGCCCGGCGGGCGTCGCGCCCGGGGTCTCGCCGAAGGCCGAACGCCTCCAGGGCTATGTCTACGACACCGTTCGTCCCTGGGCCTCGTTCCAGATCACGGCGGGATTGTCCTACGACGTCGTCACGTCCCCCGTGAATTTCCGCTCCGGCCCCCTCAGCGACGCCAGCCAGCGGGTGTCGCGTGGGTCGCCGAAGGCCGGCTTCGTCTGGTCGCCCCGGACCAACGTGTGGCTGCGCGGCGCCTATACCCGGTCGTTGGGCGGCATCGGCGCGGAGCAGAGCGTCCGTTTGGAGCCCACCCAGATCGCCGGATTCAACCAGGCCTACCGGAGTCTCGCGCCCGAATCCCTGGTGGGGGCGCTCTCGGCGGCGGAAATGGAAACGTGGCAGGTCGCCCTCGAGACCCGCTTGGCCACCGACACCTTCCTTGCCCTCCAGGCCGAGCGCCTCGTCTCCGGTGCGGATGCCCCCCAGGGAATCTTCCGGGGAACCGCGGGCAACCTCGCCGCGGTGCAGACCCCGGTGCGGATCGCCTACGAGGAGCGCGCCCTGGCTTTCTCGGCGGCCCAATTGGCGGGGCGCCATTGGTCGTTCGTTGCCCGCTATCGCTGGTCGGTGAACGAACTCGACACGCGTTGGCTGGACATGGGGTCGCTGCGGTTCGGCCTGCCCGGGGTCGGGCTCTTGGTCCCCACGGAATCGACCTTGCACGCGGTCACCCTGGGAACCCGGTTCAACCACGAATCCGGCTGGTTTGCCGGGGCCGACGCCACCTGGTACGCGCAACCCGCCGGGGATGCCGCCGACTACAATCCGGCACCGCACGAGAGCGTCTGGCAGACGGGCGTGTTCGTGGGCCACCGCTTCTGGCAGCGCCGCGCCGAAGTCCTCGTGGGCGTGGAAAACCTGCTGGACCAAGACTACCGCATCCACCCGCTCGGCGGTCTCGCCAACCTGCCCCGCGAACGCACCGCGGTGGTCCGACTGAAATGGGTGTGGTGAGCCCACCGTCCGGCAGGCAAGCCGGAGGGAACGAGGGCGACCCGGACCGGAACCGGAAACCACACCGGTCCCCGTGCATCCGGACGATGCCGCGATGGGGCGCGTTCCGTGGCGCCCGAGATTGGCGGGAGTCGACCACCAGCCCGAATCCGAGAATGGATCGCGCGCTTTCCCGGGAAATATAGATCGCTCCGGCTACGGCTTCGCCGACGCGGCCCGGCGTCGCCCGATGATGCCCCACGGTTCGGCCGGGACGTCGTCGGGATCGACATAACGCGCGAGGTCCCGCATCGCGATGCACCGATAGCCATTGGCCTTGAGCCAGCCGACGTACTCCGCGAACCGCTCCGGCGGCGTGTTCACCCAGGGATGGTCCCGGTCGGGAACCCCATGGAATTGCAGCACCGCGATGTGCCCGTCCCGGGCCGGGGCCACCGCCTGTTTGAGGTTCTCCAGCGTCCAGACCGGCCGCGCGTCCCCCGTCGTCGGCACCAGCAACGGGTGGTCCTCGCGCGGCTCGTACGCAATCCCGCGCCCGGTCTCGTAGGCGAATTCCGGCTGCGCGCCCCGCCGCGCGAACCGGATCCCCAGTTCCCTCAGGATCGGCAGGGCGCCGGGATGGATGGCATTCCCCGGATATCCAAAACTCACCGGACGCGGGATCCCGTGCTCCGCGCAACGCCCGTTGATGAACTCGATCTCGTGCCGCAACCGACCCAGCGAATCCGCGGAAACCCCCATGTGGGTCTGGGTATGGTTGCCGACCTCGAATCCGTCGCGGTGCAAGTCCGCGATCTGCGCCCACGTCATGTAGTCCGTCTTGTTGGTGGCGAAGGTGAATCCTTCCGTGATGAAGAAAGTCGCGCCATAGCCGTTCTTCTTCAGCAGGGGCCGGACGTTGGCGTGGAGCGACGCCACGGAATCGTCGAAGGTCAGGACCACCAGTTTGTCCCGGATGGGCTCGAGTGGCTTGCGAACGACCTTCGGCGACTCGAGATACTCCCGGCGCAATCGTCCGAGTTCGCCCCGGATGTCCGTGCCCTCGTAAAACCAGAGCCAGCCCCTGGCTTCGCGCGTCTCGCCGGGCGGGCAATCCGCGAGCCGGGGATCCGAATGGATGCACGGCACCGGCGGGTTCTGCCAGACGCGGTCGAGGGCGTCCCATGCGGTGATGATCCACCGGCGGCCTGCATCGTCGCGCACCGCGGCGAACGGACCGTCGAGAAGTTTGTTGGCGTTCGTCTGCGCCGCGAATCCCGGTGCCCGGCCGAGCATGACGCAGACCTGCGCGCGGATCCCGCCCAGCGTCTTGTCCGTGCCGTTCCGCAACCACCACCGGAACTCGACCCGGGCCGGCCCCGGCCGGGCGCGCACCCCGAAGGCGATCCCGTTCGGCAGGGTGCGTTCCCCCGCGAACGACCCGTCGCCGCGCGGACTCCATTCGAGTCGCGGCAACTTCAGCCCCGCCTTGTCCCAGATCGTCGGCACATGGGTGTGGGCCAGATAGGTCAGGCCCAGATCGGTCCAGATCGCCTCCGGCACGTCCACCACCACGTACCCGCGGGGATCCCACGGCGTGAACACGCTCAACTTGGTGTCGCGCTGCGGGTCGATCGCCCCGTCGAAAAACCCCAGCCTCGGGTGCCGACCGCCCGGATAGGGCAACATTTTCACCGGCGCGGAAGGATCCCGCGGCGCCGGCGCTCCCCCGATCCCGAATCTTCCGATCGCCGCCGCGATTTCGGGTTCCGCGAGTCCCGTGGCGTCGCGGATCTCGGCCGGGGTGAATCCATGGTGGACCACCAGGTTGTCCAACCACGAGCGGAGGTCGTCGTCCCCGCGGGGCGGTCGCGACTCGTCGGCGCGGCCGACGGACAACGCGAGCAGGAACCCGGCAAGAACGGGGAACACGCGGGATACCACAATCACGGCTTTCATCGGGGATTCTCGGGAGACGTTCGATCCTGACCCGTGGCCGCCGAGGTGACGAGAGGGATCGAGGCCGGCGCGATCCTGCGGCCATCCGCCGTCCCCCGACACCGACCGCCCGGCCCGCGGTCCCCCGAGGCAACGCGGCGGAACAGGGATTGAATCCCCCGGCGCCACCACCCCACCCTGACTGCCATGAGCAAGCCTGCCTGCCCGATGTGCACGATGGAGGACGTCCTGGAACACCCCGACCGATGGGAGTGCGTCACCTGCGGCCACGAATGGCCGCGCGAGGCCGCCGTCGAGGCCGCCCCCACCGCGCGCGTGGTCAAGGACGCCCATGGGACCGTGCTCGCCGACGGCGACTCGGTCATCCTCATCAAGGACCTGAAACTCAAGGGTTCGTCCCAGATCCTCAAGGGCGGGACCAAGGCCAAGGGCATCAAACTCGTGGACGGCGACCACGAGATCTCCTGCAAGATCGAGGGAAGCGCCATGGGCCTGAAGGCCTGCTTCGTGAAGAAGGCCTGACGCCCGGGCTTCAATACGCCGTCGCCCGCTGCTCCAACCAGACGAGATCGCGCTTCGCCCGGTCCAGATCGTCTTTCCCCGCGGCGGTGACCGCAACGTTCAGCGGGATGAGCGTGCCCCGCTTGATCGGGCGCTTGAAGAACCCCGACACCCAACGGTGGATCTCCGAGTGTCCGTCCGCGAAGGCGAGCCCTCCCGACCCGCCGTGGTTCGCGCTGGGAAAATCCACCACCGTGGATCCCGCCGTGTCCGGCGCGTCGAGGCTGTACCCCTGCATCGCGATGACGAAGTAACCGTCGTTGATGCTGTCCTGGCGCTCGTCCAGCAGGACGATGGTCTGCGAAGGGCCGGGCTTGTTGAGGTCCGAATCCTTGCGGAAGACCGTCCACCGGTTCCGGCCGGTCTGGGAATCGCCCCACTCCGGGCCGCCGGTCCAGCAATTCATCGACATGCTCCGGATGCGGGGAACTTTTTGCTTCAGGTTGTTGACCGCCATCTCGGTGTCTCCCGGACAATGCCAGATGCCGAGGCTCTTGCCGCAGTAGGGCCACAACAGGCTCTTCTTGGTATAGGTCTCGTGGTCCCAGTTGCTCGGGCTGGTCGGTTGGCTGCTGTCCAGCCAACTGCCCGCCGTCCAGTTCGGCGTCTCGGCCCGCTCGCCGGGGGCCGTCCAGTTCGCCGCGCCGATGAACCGCCCGGCGTTGTCCTCGTAGTAGAGCCGCCACGCCATGGCCAATTGCCGCGAGTTGTTCATGCACTGGATGCCCTGGGCCTTGGTCTTGGCCTTCGACAACGCCGGCAACAGCATGCCGGCAAGGATCGCGATGATCGCGATCACCACCAGCAACTCGATGAGGGTGAAGCCGCCGCGGCGCGGCGCTCGTGGACGGAGGCCCGGGGATTGCGTGGGTATCATGGAATTTCCGGCATCGGTGTGGATGACGGCTTCGTGGTCCCCGGCCGCTGATTTGGCAAGCCGGTAATCGGATTCCGCCCGAACCCCGGGCAGTCGCTGCCATCGACCCATGGGCCGCGGCGGAGCGTGGGGACGGAATCCCCCGCCCCCGTCCTAGACCGACCCGGCGACCACCCCGAGGCCGGTCCAAAGCCAGAGGAGCCGCCGCGCCGCCTCGGTCCGGCCCCATCGGGCCATCCAACCCGTGGGCGATGCACCCGAAGCCACCAAAGCCCGCAACGCATCGGCCTGCCCCACGGAAAGGGATGCCTCGAGGCGCAGGTCGAAGACCGGACATTTCAGGACCACCGTCACCTTCCCCTTCGCCCGGGCCGCCTTGAAACGGGCCGAGTACAGTCCCGTCCACAACAGGCTGCCCTTGCGGGTGCCGGCACCCGGGATGTCCGACGGCCCCTGCCCCTGCCGTCGGAACAGAAGCCGGTGGAATCCCGCCGGCCGGACTTGGTCGAGTCGCTCGGCCAAGTCGCCGATGCCGGCCGGGAACAGGGGACGACACTTGTCCCCTTCCATGGCGAGACGCAGCGTCATCGGAAGGAGCCAGACGCCGGCCAGATCCAGGCCGCATCGGCCCGCCGCCGCCCTCCATTGCGCGAGCGGGAGGCTGTTGATGAAGGGACCGCAGACGTCGTTGGCGAGATAGCTCGCCGACAGCTTGGACAGCTCCGTCATCCCGTCGTCGTGGAGCGAATCCCAGACGGCCAGCAATTCCCGGA
Organism: Verrucomicrobiota bacterium; assembly: GCA_008933025.1. GTDB lineage: Bacteria > Verrucomicrobiota > Verrucomicrobiia > Limisphaerales > UBA9464 > UBA6176. Next base: position 6,859 of record WBXI01000015.1, on the reverse strand, counting down.
GCCGGCGCTCGTCCCGCATCTCGCCCACCTTCAGTCCGAAAGAAGCCAGCCACGGCCTCAGCCGCGTCGACGGGTGCCCCTCGCCGTTCACCCCGAGATAAAGCGTGCCCCGGGGCGCCAGGATGCCGGCAAGGTTTGCCAGGACCCGCGCGGGCTCGGTGATATAGCTGAGCACCCCGTGGCAGGTCGCCAGGTCGAAGTCGCCGCCGGTCTTCGCGGCGAGGTCCGGATCGGTGAGGTCCGCGACGCGGAATTCGATGGGCCGCGGCGTGCCGATGGCTTTCTGCAGGCGCTTCGCGAGGGCGATCGAACGCGGGCTGAAATCCACCGCCACGATCTCCGCCTTCGGAAAGTGGCGCTGGATCTGGAACGCTTCCGGTCCCGTGCCGCAACCGGCGACCAAGATCCGGCGCGGCTCCGGGCAACCGGGACGCCCGATCGCCTGCATCCATTTCGGCGAAGGCAACGAGCCGCCCTTCGTGGCCAACGCCCGGAGATCGTCGCCGGGATACGGTCTGCGCTCGTAGCTGCGGCGGGTCTTTTCCGCGGGCGTCACGGCGGGTTTCAAGCGGCACCCACCCACACCCGCTTGCCGTTCGTGTTCTTGATCTCCGCCACCTTCTTGCCCGTGCTGCCGAACCACGCGTGGATGTTCACCGGCTTCATCTGCAACTTGACGGCCAAATCCTTCACGCTGAGTCCCTCGGCTCCCGCTTCTTTCAGCAGGGCGATGATGTTTTCCTTCAGCTGTCCCCGCTTCTGGCGCTGGCCCTCGCCCCCCTCGCCCGCGGCCCCGGCAGCAGCGGGTTTGCCCGGCTTCGGCCCCCGGCGGGGCGCGCTCTCCGCCGGACTCCCGGCGTTGTAGCCCTCGAGCACCCTGTCGATGTCGGCGATCTTCCTCCGCAAGGATTCCTTCTCCTCCAGCAACTGCGTGATGCGCCTGAAGTCCGCCGCGGTCAGTTTCGTGAAATCCATGGTGCCGCAACCCTGCGCGGAACCCGGCCATCGGACAATCCCTGGATTCCGACGCGGGCGCGCACGGGAGCATCCGACTGGCGGCAATGGGGCGCCCGACCCACGTCGATGCCGAAGGCGTCGGGAGGCACCCGGCGGAAACGGCGGTCTCCTACCGGCGCCTCGACTCCATCAGCACCCGCAGTTCCTTGGTCCGCTTTTGTGCGACGGCGATTTCCGCGGGGGACAGGGTCTCGCCGAGGCGGTCGCGCGTTCCCATGGCCTCCGCCAGTTCCGCGAGGGCCGGTTCCCCCTGGAGACTGAGGTGAAAAACCGCCGTGTTGTACCAGGCGAATGCCTCGACGGGATCCTTGGGGACGCCGATCCCCTCGGCGTGCATCGCGCCGAGATTCGATTGCGCCGTCGCGTTCCCCTGCTCCGCCGCCTTGCGGAACCATCGCGCCGCCTCGGCCTCGTCGCGGGGAACGCCCTGCCCATTGGCATGGGCGAACCCGAGCTTGTTCTGCGCGTTGGCATGCCCCTGCTCGGCCGCCTTCCGATACCACTTCGCCGACTCGACGTCGTCCTTGCCGACGCCTTTCCCGTTGGCATAGGCCCATCCGAGCGAATGCTGCGCCTCCATGTCGCCTTGGTCGGCGGCCAATCGAACCCACTTCGCCGCCTCGACCTCGTCCCGCGCCAATCCCTGGGCATTGAAATACGCGAACCCCAGGTTGCGTTGCGCGGCGGCATTCCCTTGGGCCGCGGCCTGCCGATACCACTTCAAGGCCGCGTCGAAATCCCTCCCCACCCCACGTCCGTTCACGAGCGCCCAGCCCAGCCGGTATTGCGCGTCCGCGTCCCCCTGTTCCGCGGCCTTGCGGAGCCATTGCACCGCTTCGTCGTCGGATTTCGCGACGCCCTCGCCCTCGAAGAAGGCGATCCCGAGACGGGCCTGCGCGGCGGCGACACCTTGCTCGGCGGCCTTTCGGAACCACTGCGCCGCCGCCACGGGATCGCGGGCGACGCCCTCGCCCGCGGCCAACCGGAGACCGAGTTCGTTCTGGGCCGCGGCATTGCCCTGGTCCGCGGCTTTCCGGAACCAAGCCACCGCCGCGACCGGATCCCGATCCACGCCCTCGCCCTTCGCGTGGCGCATCCCCAACGCCAACTGGGCGGCCGCGTCGCCCCGCCCGGCGGCGGCGCGGAGTTCTTCCAAGGCATCGGGCTTCGCCTCCGGCACCGGCTTCGCCGCGGCGGGAGCCGGCAGGTTCGTCGCCACCACCGGCCCCGCCGCGTTCGTCGCGGCCAGGGGAACCGGCACCGCCCTCGCGACGTCCTGCGTGGACGCCAATCGCGGGACCCTTTGCAAGGCCTGGTTCGACACCGTCGTCGTGGCAACGGGTGCCGGCGCCTTTTTTTCCGGCTCGCGGCCGCAACCGGAAAGTCCCCAGCCCAGCACCGCGGCAAGCCCGAGCCGGACGACACCCGGACCAACGGCGACTTTGCGGGAACCGTCATCGGGATTGGATCGCGTCATCACCGCGGACCATCTCGCGCCGGCGTCCCCTCATGTCAATGGGCTTCCCCGGACGGGTCCGGACGGTAGGTTCCCCCCGATGCACGTTCGTGAGATCGTCCCGTGGGTGTTCCTTCTCGCCCTGGCGCTCGCGGCCCGCGCCGCCGACACCGCCGATCCCGTCTCGCGAACCAACGTCTTTCGCTCCGGCGCGCAGGGCGCCCACACCTACCGCATCCCGGCGCTGGTGGCGACGACCCGCGGGACGCTCCTGGCCTTTGCCGAAGCCCGCAAGACCGGCAGCGGCGACGCGGGCGACATCGATCTGGTGCTCCGACGCAGCACCGACCAAGGCCGGACGTGGTTGCCCCCGCAAACCGTCTGGGACGACGGGTCGAACACCTGCGGCAATCCTTGCCCGGTGGTCGACCGCGACTCCGGCACGATCTGGATGCTCATGACCTGGAATCGCGGCACCGATGCCGAATCGCGGATCATCGCCGGCCAAAGCCAGGACACCCGCCGCGTCTTCGTCGCCAACTCCATCGACGACGGACTCTCGTGGTCCAAACCCCGCGAGATCACGTCCGACGTGAAACGTGCCGACTGGACCTGGTACGCCACGGGTCCCGGGGCCGGCATCCAGATCGAACGCGGCCCCCACCGGGGCCGCCTCGTGATCCCGTGCGACCACATCGAGGCGGCCACCCGCCGCTATTATTCGCACGCGATCCATTCGGACGATCATGGGCTCACCTGGAAGCTGGGAGGATCGACGCCCCGGGACGGGGTCAACGAGTGCGAGGTGGTCGAACTCACCGGCGACCGACTCCTCCTCAACATGCGGAACTACCACAAGAGCCAACGGGTCCGCCAGCAGGCGGTGAGCGGGGACGGAGGGATGGTTTGGACGGACCAGCGGCACGTGCCGGAACTCTCCGATCCAATCTGCCAGGCCAGCATCCGCCGCCATTCCTGGCCGGAGCCGGGTCGCCGGAGCGTCCTGTTGTTCGCGAATCCGGCGGGCGGCAAACGCGAGGGGATCACCGTGCGGGCCAGTTTCGACGAGGGCCGGACCTGGCCGGTCTCCCGTTTGCTCGACCCGCGACCGGGCGCCTATTCGTGCCTCGCGATCCTGCCGGACGCCACCATCGGCCTCCTGTACGAGGCGGGGGACAAGGGCCCCTACGAGAACCTCGTCTTCGCGCGTTTCCCATTGGGTTGGCTGACCGCGGACCCGCCGTGACCGGACCCGGCGCAAGCCCGGGATGCCGGCGGGCGGACTGCTGTTCACCGACACGACGCCGGCCGCGGATGCGAAACTGTTCCGCGCGGTCTTCCCCTAGCCCTGGCCAACCGGATCCGGGATCAGTATCCCGAGAGGCTCTTGAGGTCGCTTCCCGCCTCCACGAAAGGCCCCCAGGGAATGCCTCCTCCCAGGCCGTCGGAGCTCGGGAAACCGCCCGAGCCGCCGCCGACCCGATTGGCGACGTAGCCGAAGAGTTTGGCCATGAACTCGGCGTTGTGCAGCGCGCCGTCCAGCGTGGAGGCGATGTCCTGGATCAACGCCGCGTACTCGAGCGCGGCGAGTTTCCCGGTGGGATCGTTGCGCATGAGCGGGTTGTTGCCCGCGTACCCATACAGGTTCATGTCGCCCCCGGCGAACTCGAGCGGGTCTTCCTGGGTGAAACGCCCGAGCCACGGATCGTAGAAGCGCGCGCGCATCTCGTAGAGTCCCAGCGCGGCGTTGTGGAACCGGCCGGCAAAACCCAACGGCTCGTTCCCGGCGGGCTGTCCGCCCCGCGGATTGCCGAAGGCATCGACATCGCGCCACCACGCCAGCTTCCCCGCGGCGTCGGTGGCGCCCAACACCGTTCCCATGTGGTCTTTCAGCAGCAACCGCACTCCCGTGCCGGCGCGCCACACGGCATGGAAATCGTCGAGTCGGTCGGGCGAATAGAGAAACGCGGCGTTCACCGCGAGCGCCCCGTCGGCAAACTCGGCGACCGGCATCTGGCGGTCGTAAACGATCCACGTCTTCGCGCCGTCGACGCTGCGGCTCATCATCCGGCCCGCGTAATCGTACTCGAACGCCACGGTGGTTGCCGCCGGGGCGGCCGCGTCGGGGTGGACGGTGGCCAGCACCAGCTGGTTGCGATGGTCGTACCGATACCGCGTCACTTGCCCCGTGGCGGCGTCGGTCTTTTCCACGACGTTGCCCTCCCCATCGTACGAGAATCCCAGCGGACCGGCCTTGAGGACGCGGTTGCCCGGGCCGACCAAGGACGGGCCGGGCAGCCGATGCGACGCGATGCGGACCCCCGTCGCGTCGTACGAATAGCTCTCCGATGGTCCCGCGGTGTGGGCCACGGCGACCAACTGGTCCAGCACGTCGTAGGTGTTGGCGGTGACGTCGCCGGCGCGGGCGATGCCGACGATGCGACTCTCGGCGTCGCGCACGAGCGTGGCCACCGCGTCCGGATGCAACGGCGCGCCCACGGCATCCAGATGCGACTGGCCCACGAGCCTGCCGAGCGGGTCCCACGCGAACGTCGTCCGGGAGCGCAATGCCGGGCTCGAGCCCTGGTAACGCCGGATCTCGGAGACCAACCCGCCGGCATCGCGGGCGAATTGGATGTCCGGCCCCTCGAAGAAATTGTTCGGCGGGCTCCATTGCAGCCGTTGCAGCGCCGACCCCAGATAGGTCGCCGTCATGAAGAAGAAGTCGCTCCCTCCCGTGAGCGTGATCTGGGTCGGCGCGGTGCTGTCCCCCGCGACGACCTCGGACGTCCCGCAGCACGGCCCGCCGCCGCCCGGCCCCGCCACGCCGTTCCGCTCCCAGTTGTAGAGAACGTTGCGACGGACTTGTCCCGGATAGGCCACGCTCACCTGCGAGGGCCGCGGCAAAGCCCCCAGGATGTCCCAGCTCGAGCTGCCGTCGGTGACCTGGTAGAGCGCGCCGTGGAAATAGGAGTAGGCGAAATCCCGGACCACCGCGCCGTCGGGACCGTGCCAACGCTCGTGGGTGATCCGGTTGTTCGCGTCGTGCTCGAACGTGCGGCGCTTGCCGTTGCGGTTGACGATCTCGATGACGTTGCCCACCGGGTCGTAGGCCTTGGTGGCGGAAGCTCCCGCCGCGTCGGTGTAGCGGACCGGCCGGTTCAACGCGTCGTATTCCAAACGCGAGACGTTCCCGGCCGCATCGGTGAGCGCGACCAGGTTTCGCTGGGGATCGTATCCGCCGACGATGGCCGTGCCACCCGGCCTCACGACCTTCTCCACTTTGCCGTCGGTGGCGACATGCCGCAGCGCGGTCCGGCCCAGACGGTCGGTGAACCGGATCGTGCCGTCGGGATCGGTCTGGATGACGGTGTGGTTTCCCAGCGGGTCGGTCTCGCCCGTCAGCACCCCCTGGGCGTCGTAGGTGAACCCGTACGCGCCCCCGCCCGGGAGCGTCGCGTGGAGAAGCGTGCCGTTCGCCGCGTAGGTGGTTTGCACCGAGAAACCCCGGTTGTTGGCCACGCGTTCCAGACGGCCCAGCGTGCTGTATTCGCGCGTGGTCACCGCGATCGGATCCGAGGCCCCGCTCTCCGTCACGCTCTCCCGGACGAGGTATCCCTCGGCGGAATAGGCATAGTCGACCGTCGGCTCGCCGGCGACCTGCCGGCGCGTGAGCCGGCGCTGGCCGTCGTACGAGAATTGCGACGTCTGCCCGTCGAACGTGCTCCGGGTCAGCACGTCGCCCGCCGCCGAGTAGGTCGCCTGGAAACTCTCGCCAAACCCAATCGGCGGCTGCAACCCCGTGAGGTTGCCCCGCGCGTCGTAGGTCCACCGCGTCGTGTTCCCCCGCGCGTCCGTGCGCGCGGTGGGTTTGTCCGGGTTCGACGGGTCGCCATAGACGGTGGTCGTCACCCCGCCGAGCGCGTCGGTTTCCCGCGTCACGTTGCCGCGCGAATCGTACGCGAGCGACGTCACGTTGCCGTTGCGATCGGTGATCGCGCCCGTGAAGCCCCCGGGATTCCACGCCTCCTGCGTCCGGTTCCCGTTCGCGTCGACCGTCGCGACCAACCGCCCGGCCGCGTCGTATTCGTACGACACCCCGACGCGTCCCAACGGATCGCTCACGTCCTTGAGCCGGTGCGCCGGATCCGGATGGTAGGACATCCTCGTCGCCCGCCCGTCGGCGTCGGTCACGGTCGCGAGGTCGCCGTTGGCGTCGTAGCCGTAATCCACGGTCAACCCGTCCGGCCCGACCAACCGCGCGATCCGTCCTTTCGCGTCGCGGACGAACTGGATCCCCGTGCCGCCGCTGTGCCGGAGACCGTCCGCCGTCGCCACCAGCGTGTTGCCGCTCGGATCCCGCGCCTCGACGAAACCCGTGGCCTC
>WBXI01000014.1 GCA_008933025.1 Verrucomicrobiota bacterium | reverse complement strand
GTCCCCAACCCCTGCGGGGTCGGTTGCGCTCGGCTCGCTACGCTCGCCATCGCTCCACCTCCCCCGCAGGGGTTGGGTGGGAGCAGCCGGAAAGCAAATTACAGAAAGCTTCTTACACCGGCTCATAACCACCCACCCCGATTTCAAGGATGTTCAGGCGCTTGTTGCGCAAGGCTGCGAAGTGGTTCTGATAGTGCTTGGCGTAATGGTGCCCCCCCTCCTTGTCGGTCCCAAACGCCACCGCCAACTTCCGGAGGTCCTTTCCATACAACCCGCTGAGAACGCAGTGCTTCACCGTCCGTTTCAACGAATGGCTGAGTCTTTTTCTCAACTGCGCCCTGACCAATTCTTGGATGTTCATTTGTTCATCGATTGCCCAACCCGATAAAGACATCGGCGGAAACGACGCGCTTCCAAACCGGCGCATTTAGCCCCGATATGCATTCACCGCATCGATCACCACTTGACCATCCGACTCCCCCATCACCGGACTCATCGGAAGGCTGACCACCTCGCGATGGATCGCGGAGGTCACCGGAAGGTCCAAACCGTGCAGGCCCGGGTAACATGCCTGGAGGTGGGGAGGTACCGGGTAATGGATCATGGTTTGGATTCCGGAATCCGCGAGGTGCCCGACAAATCGATCGCGAGATTCGACCCGGACCACGAAGAGGTGCCAGACATGGCTGGCGGCTTCGCTGCCATCCGGGGGCAACGCCACGCGGGGGTTCCGGATTCCGTCGAGATAGCGCCGGGCAACGGCCCGCCGGCATTGGTTCTCCCCGTCCAAATGCCGCAGTTTGACGCGCAGGAAGGCAGCCTGCATTTCGTCCAGGCGTGAATTCGGGCCTTGGTATCGGTTCTGGTATTTGACGTGCGATCCGTAGTTGCGCAGGGCCCGGAGGTGGTCCGCGAGGGAAGGGTCGCGGGTCACGACCGCGCCCCCGTCGCCGAGGGCCCCGAGGTTCTTGCCCGGGTAGAAGCTGAATCCCGCCGCGTCGCCCCAAAGGCCCACCCGGATGCCATCGATGGCGGCCCCGTGGGCCTGGGCACAATCCTCGAGGACACGGAGGCCATGCCGCGAAGCGAAAGCGGCGATCGCCGGCATGTCGGCAACCTGCCCGTAGAGGTGGACCGGCAACACCACCCGTGTCCGCGGCGTCCGTGCCGCCTCGAGGCGGCACGGATCGAGGTTGTAGGTGCGTTCGTCGGGTTCCACGAGCACCGGCACCAGATCGTTCTCGGTTACCGCGAGGATCGACGCGATATAGGTGTTCGCCGGCACAATCACTTCGTCGCCCGACGCCAAAAACCCGGACTGTTTCCATGCGCGCAGCACGAGCGTCAGGGCGTCGAGGCCATTGGCGACGCCGACGGTGATTCCGCCGCCGAGCCAAGCAGAGAACTCCTTTTCGAACGCCTCGTGTTCCTTGCCGTGGACGAACCAACCCGAGTCGATGACCCGGGTGGCCGCCGCGACCAACTCGTCGCGATACCGGGCATTCACGTCCTTGAGACTGAGAAAGTTGATCATGGAAATCGCCGGATTCCCCCGGCCGGTCGTACGGTATCGATTCCTATGGAACTGCGTGTGATGACGGTCCAATAGGACGCGACGTGAGATCGCTGGCCAGCAGGCCAAACATCTCGGCATCGGCCCAACCCATCCCGCGGTGGATCCGGGAAACCGAGAGACCCCGGGAATCCACCACCATCGGCAGCCCGATCAGGGAGCAGTCATCCAATCTGGAGGTCATGAAAGGTTCGCAACCATGGCACGCTGGACCTCGAGCGAATCGAAGCGCCCGAACCGTCCGGAGGCTAGGGAACGCCCTCCGCACCTGTCGAGAGCCAAGCCCTTCCGGCGGCGGGTCCGATCCACCTCAGGCACCGTGCAAACCCCGGCGCTGTTGTCTCGAGGTCCGGATCATCCGCGCCGGCCAAAGGTACGACTGGACGAGCTGAGACCAGACCATGGGCTGCGCCGGAAGAATGGAGAAAGAAAGCCAAAGCTCGCGGCGGCACCGGTCCATCGCGCCGCCGGCGGCATGGTGCCGGGCCAGGGTGATTCGCTCGGCTGCCGCGTGCGCCATCAACTCGCTCGCGATGGCCGGAAAGGCGCCCGCCGCGATGGCACCCATCCTTTCGCAGAGCTCCGCAAGCAAGGTGGTGACCTCGACAGGAAGACTGCTGAGCTGCTTCGGATGGACCAACTTGAGGTAGGTGCATCCGTCGCAAGCCGCCGCCCGCATCCCTTGGACGAGGCTGCCGCGCATGAACAAGCCCCAGTCGGCCACCATGCCCTCCGGACGCGTGTCTTCCCATACCCGTACCGCGAAGTCGCGGCGGAACATCCCCGCACCGACGTAGATTTTCCCTCCCAACAACCGACGCACAATCTCGGTTGGCCCTGCCACGGCGTCTCCCGGAAACGGCGACGGGAGTCTTTGCACCAACCCACCCTCCAGAAGCCGCTCTTCCATGGGACACAACACGGCGTGAATGTCCGGATGCCTGCCAAATACCGCCAGATGGCATCCGACGAAATTGGGCGTCAGATGGTCGTCATCGCCCAGGAACACGACGTACTCGCCCCGCGCCATCCGAAGGGCGGCCGTCCAGTTCTCCCAGACCCCGACGTTTTTCGGCTGCACGTTCACGCGCAACCGCGGGTCGCGAATCGTCGACAACACCGCGACCGTGTCGTCGGGACTGGCGTCGTCCGAAACCACCACCTCGACGTTTGCATGGGTTTGGGCGAGAACGCTGCGCACGGCGCGCGCAACGAGTTGGGCGCGCCCGTACGAGGCGATGACCACGCTGACCAAAGGCATTTCCACGATGCGATCCAGAGCCAAAGACCGTGCCGACCCGCCATCGGGCCTGCCAATCAAAATGTCATGCACCGACGGTCAGGGCCGCCCAGCTCACCGGACGCATCCCACCTCGACGGCGGTACCAACTTGGTGTCCCATCGGCCTCGGAATCAGGCCGGTAGTTCACAAGCACTTGATTCGGCCCAATGGCGGTCCCGTTCGCGGATTGAAATATGGTTCAGGCAAATGGCGGAAAACCACGGATCGTTTTGATCGGCTCCGCGGGAGCGGGCACGGCATTTGCCGCGGTGTGCGCGCTGCGGCGTGCTTGGAGCCAGTCGGTGCGAGTCGTGACAATGGACATCCATCCGCGGCATTTGGTGACTTCCAGCCTGCTTGCCGACGACTTCCAACAGGTTCCTCTTTCGTCGTCTCCCGAGTTTCCCGCGGCGCTTCTGGGAATTCTGGAACGATTCGCGGTGGACACCTATTTGCCCCTGTTTCCCGAGGAAATTGCGCTGGCGGCACGGTTGCACGCGGACGGTAGCATACCCAAAGCGGTATCGGTGATGGCTCCGCCACTCGCGGCCAGCCGCGCCTGTGCGGACAAGTGGCTGCTCGGCCAACTACTTTCGCGACACGGAGTGCCTGTGCCCAGAACGGCGCTGGCATCCCATCCGTTTCCGGCGGAAGAATATTTTCTCAAGCCCAACAACGGGGTTGGCAGCAGGGGCGCGAAAAGGGCAATGGCCGCAGACCTTCCCGCGCTTGTCGGCGACCAACCCACCAAGTGGATTGTGCAGGAGATTTGCACGGGACCCGAGGTGACGGTGGATGCATTCCGTGATCCGGCGATGGGATTTGGCCACGTCGTGTGCCGCGAACGCATCGAGGTCAAGTCGGGGGTCTCCACCAAGTCGAGGCTGTTCTCCGACGAGGAATTGAGCCGCATTGCCCAGTCCATTGGCGGAGCGCTGAGTCTGTCCGGAAGCTTCTGCTTTCAGGTGATGCGCAACGCCCAGGGTTGGGCCGTGACGGACGTAATCCACGTCCGGGGGCTGCCACAGCCATGTCGACCTTGACGGGCAATGATTTCTTTGCCGCCTCGTTCGCTCATTGGTGGGGCGAGGATGCCCGGCGGTTTTTCCGGCCCCTGGAAGGCGAGCATTTCGCGACCCGTCAGTACACGGAATTTCTGATGGGCCACCCGGGATGAAACTGGCGCTCGATCTGGACGGCACTCTGATCAGTTGCGAACCCCGTCAATCGGCGGTGTTGCAGGCGGTGCTGGCGCAATGCGGAGAGCGGGTGGATCTGGGCCGGGTTTGGGAACTGAAGCGCAACGGAGCATCGACGGAGCAAGCCCTGGTCCAACTCGGGTTCGACCCCACGTCGGCCCGGCGCGCGTCGAGGTCTTGGCGATATTCAATCGAGGCACCATTCTGGCTGGGGCTGGACTCCGTCTTCTCCGGGGTGACGGAGGTTCTCGGAGCGATGCGTGCGGTTGGGTGGCGGCTTATTGTGGTGACCGCCCGAAGCCAAAGGGAATGGGTGCCGCAACAACTGGAGCGGCTGGGTTTATCGCCTTGGTTGGACGGGGTGGTGGTGGTGCCTCCACACGAGGCGGCGACTGAAAAGGCAGCGGTTCTGCGCGATCTCTCAGCAGTTGCTTTCTTCGGCGATACAGAGTCCGATTACGGGGCTTCTAGGGCGGCCGGAGTTCCCTTCTATTCCGTGGGTGGGGGGCAACGCTGCGCGGCGTTTCTGGCGCGAGCCGGGGTGAAGCAGGTTCACCTTGACCTAGCTGCCGCCTGGAGCGCTTTCCTCACCGAAACCGGGCGCAAGTCCGATAGCTGAGAGTGGAGAACCATTCGCTTTGTCAAAGGAAGAAAAAGAACGACTGGAGAACGTTGCCGCGGATTCTTGGTATCTGCGGCCCTCCAATGCTCGGATGATCGAGTATTGCGCGGGCATATTTTCCCGCCACATCCGCGGCGGCAGCGTGCTCGAACTCGGGCCGGCCGAAGGCGTGATGACGCACCACTTGGCGGCGCTTGCGGACAGACTCACGCTGGTGGATGGCGCGGACGCTTTCTGCGCGGGCCTCCGCTCTCGATTTCCACAGGCCGAGGTGGCGCATTGCCTTTTCGAGGAGTTCCGCCCCGAGGGGACGTTCGACAGCATCGTTCTGGGGCACGTGCTGGAGCACGTGCTGGATCCGGTGTCCATCCTGCAACGGGTCCGACAATGGCTGGCACCGAACGGACGCGTCTTGGCCGCGGTGCCGAACTCGCGCTCGTTGCACCGGCAGGCGGCGGTGATCATGGGGCTATTGCCGTTCGAGGAGGCGATGAACGAGACCGACCTTCACCACGGCCATCGGCGGGTATTCAATCCAGAGACGTTCCGAAACGCCTTCCTCGAAAGCGGACTCCGGATCGAGGTGTTTGGCGGCTACTGGCTCAAGCCGGTCTCGAATTCCCAGATCGAGGAGTCCTGGACTCCAGCCATGCTCGACGCGTTCATGCAACTGGGGGAACGTTACCCCGATATCGCAGCCGAGATTTACGTCGTGGCCCGTGCCCCCAGGGATCCATGAATACCCACTCCTGCCGACCCTCTACCCTTTGATCGCCATGGGCCTGGACAATTGCTGCCTTGTTGATCTGCCCAAGATCACCGACCCACGGGGCAACCTGACGTTCATCGAGGCCAATCGTCATGTGCCATTCGAGATCAAGCGGGTCTACTACCTTTACGATGTACCCGGCGGGTCGGATCGCGGCGGGCACGCGCACAAGCGGTTGCACCAACTTATCATCGCGTTGGCCGGCAGCTTCGAGATCGTTTTGGACGACGGCCAGACGAAGAAGCCATTCCATCTCAATCGCTCCTACCTCGGGCTCCACGTCGGCCCGATGGTCTGGAGAGAAATCCGCAATTTTTCATCCGGAGCAGTCTGTCTTGTGCTTGCGTCCGACTTTTACGACGAGACCGACTACTACCGCGACTACCACGCTTTCTTAGAAGCAGTGCGACCGAAGTGAGGTCCCAGGTTCTCCGGGTTCTTCCCGAAGAACAGGTGCATCGTGCCCTTTGGCGACGACTTAGCCGCGTCCTCCCGGCGCTTTCCTGCGCCGACTGCCCCGCCGACCAGCGCCTTTCCATGAGACGGGTGGAGCACCATCTGGGCTTTTGGCCGGGGCCTCCGCCATTCCTTTCCGGTACTCAGCGGCCATTCATGTCCATCGCGATACGGCTGCTCGCGTGCTGATGTCCGTTGTGACGCCCCAATTCCCGGGCGGACTCCTCGAACATCCAGTGGTCCTTGCCTTCGGTCGCGAACAGGACCCGCCGGCCCTCCAGATCGGCGAACACGGTCGATTGTTGTGTCCCTTGTGCCGGTTCATTGCGTCCAACCCAACGTACACCAACTTCGAGAAGTCGGCCGACGCATGCGCATCTCGCACGTGCGCCATGAGCATGCGCCACAACCGGGTGTCGCCCCCTCCAAGGATCTCGCCGGCCCGTTTCACGGGCATCTTCCGCATCGGCGTCAGGGGGAAGGGACCGAAGTCGCAGGTGACATTCTTGCCCTTGCCTTCGCGGGGGGCGGTGACGGTCCTCGAGTTCCAGCGGTCCTCGCAGCGAGCCTTGGTGAGGGGGCAGAGGATCTCGGTCCATTTGCCGAAGGCATCCAGACCGCGCCGTCGGCTCGTGATCGTCACCAACCGCCCAGAACATTTCGCCGGCGGGCTAGGGGCACCGGGGGCTCGACCACAAATCGGCCGTCTCGCGCACCACCGAAGCAAGCACTCTGTCACCATCACATCCAACCGATCGTCCATTTGCAGCCACCCTGCGAACGCCTTCTCCAGAATCCTGTCCGGGTCATTCTACCACACCCTCCAGCCACAGGAGAAACAGCGAAGGCTCCCTACCGGTCCCGGCTTCGGATTTCGGCTCGGTAGGCAGCGTCCACGGTTGGATCGACCCGATAGATCCGGAAGCGATCCTGCGAGGTGGCGAAGCGAAGACTCAGAAGTCCCCGCGGCACCTCCTCCCGGGGAGCTCGCGAGTCGACGAAGAGGTATTGGGGCGGCAACCGGCGCTGCTGCCGGTGCCTCACGGGTTCTCCCGATTCGTAGGGATTGCCGAGATAATCGGCGATGAACCGGCGTCCAGACCATCCATGGACGTGGGCAAACGGCATCCCCCAGGCCATCCCGATGGCATCGTCCGGCCGGGTGTTGGCCCGAAGCCAGTCTGCGGCCTCCCGCACTTCCGCAAGGGCCCGACGCTGGGCGACGCGGTCGTCCATCCGGACAAGGTAGGCGACGTTGAGAACGGCCGAGAAAGCCAGGAACCCACAGAGAAGCCACTTCTGCGTGGAAGAGTGCCTCACCCCCTGCCAGACGAGCAGGATCACCAGAGGATAGAGGGGCAGGCCGAAGCGGCCGAAGTGGTCGGGCTGGACCGGGAGCATCGCGACCTGGGCGGCATAGACAATCGCGAGCCATAGCATCACCCGAACGAATTGCCGGCGCTCCCGGAGCGCCGCCTTGACGAGGATTGCCATGAACACCACGAACAACCCGAACGAGACAACCCAGACGAGGGTGCCTGGCAAGGCTCCGAATCGGCGCGCGATCCCCGGAAGAAACCCGATGTACGGACACACCAGACGCCAGAACGGCAGGCCCAGAGCGATCTCCCCGAGGTTTCCCTTCACGACGTGCAGGTAGGCGGCAACGCTGCCGCCCATATGGGCCTTGAAGATTTCGGGATATCGGATCCCGGTTGAGGAAAGCCACTGCCAGAATGCAGCGCAGGCAGCCAAGGGCGCCAAAAGACCGGTCGCGGCAACCGCCTTCCGCCGACAAACCAACCAGATCGCCACGGGGACCAGCGCCAAGCCAAAGGATTGGGCCGCGCTCCGGGTCAGATAGGCGAACCCCAGGGCGACGCCACTGATCCAGCACCGTGCCGCGAATGAATTGGGCCGGCCCATGGCCCACGGCAGCATGGCCAAAAGGCAAAGCAGCAGGAACTGGGGTTCCGAGCCCAGGGCCTTGATGGTGGCCAACCATACCGGCGCCGTCCCCATGAAGACCACCCCGATGACCGCGGGAACCCTCGGGACCCCGAACCGCCGGAGCACGGCGAACGCCAGTGTCATCGAGGCGGCCCCCAGCCAACTCATCCAACCCACCAAATAGCCGGCATTGTCCGGAAAGCCCGGCCGCAGCCTCCAGATCCAAGAAAGAGCGAACGAATGTCCGGGCGGGTAAAGCCCGATCCTTGGTTCGTCCACCCACCCAACGAATCCGTAGCCGTGCCCCTGGCTCAGGGACTCTGCTCCGCTGAGGTAGACTGCCGGGTCACAGGTATGGACCACCTCGCTGGGCGTCACCCAATGGTAGATCGCGGACAAACCTCCCAGCAGAAGAACGAGGATCCGCCAGTCGCCGACCGTCCACGTGCCCGGCGTGCGGTCCTCTTCCCGCGGCCCAAGGATGCGATCTGCCGAATTCATTTCACCTTTTTCACGAGCTTCCCGATGCATGCCCAACGGCCGGCTTGCCTCGACACCCCCAATCTGGCCACCCGCCCCCCATGCATCCAAGCCCGGTCTTCGAGGATGCCCATCAAGCGGCGCCACCCAGGGGCACCGAACCGCGGAATCCTGGGACGGCATGCGACGGCTGCCGGGACCCGCAGGGCATTCGATTCTTCGTGCCGCCGCACCCCGACGGTGCTTCGGGCGGAAGCCGTGTCGCGGTGCGTCCGTGGGGCGGTCCGCCGAAAATTGCGGCTTGCGCTCCGGTGGCTGCCGGGTGAAGGACAGCGCGAATGGACGTTTCCCCGATCAACCGCTGTCGCGGTTGCCATGCGGATCCCGGTCGCCTGCACGAGGTGCTCCGGCTGGATCCGATGCCGCTGGCGGGCGCCTTTTGCCGGACCGCGGCGGAGGCGTTGGCAGCGCCGCTCCTTCCCTTGACGTGGATGGAGTGCGCGGCCTGCGGCTTGGTCCAAGTCCTGGAGGATGTCCCCGACAGCCTGCTTTTCTCCACCTACAACTACGCCTCGTCCACCGTCCCCGGGCTGGTCCGTCACTTCGAGGACTACGCCGGACTGCTCGGCCGGCACCACGGCGCGGATCCCCTGACCGTGCTCGAAATCGGCTGCAACGACGGCGTCCTCCTGCGGCGCCTGCCCGCGTCGTGGCGGCGGATCGGCGTCGATCCGAGCGACGTCGCGTTGGAGGCCGCCCGCGGTGCGGACTACGAGTTGATCCACCGCCCGTTTTCGACGGAGGCCGTCGAGGCCGCCGGTCTGGCGGGCAAGGTGGACGTCATTTCCGGGTCCAATTGCCTCGCCCATGTGTCGGATCTGCGCGCGATCTTCCTCGCGGCAGCCGTGGCGCTGCGGGTCGGCGGCGAATTCTGGATCGAGGTCCACGACCTCGACGCGCTGCTGGAGGGCGCGCAGTGGGACACCATCTACCACGAGCACAAGGCGGAGTGGAGCGAGGCGGCCCTGGGGTCGTGCGTGTCGGCCTGCGGATTCCAATGGCGCGAGACCACCCGGATCCCGATGCACGGCGGCGCGATCCGGGTGCGGTTCCAGCGCGTTTCGGGGCCCACGCCCGCCCCTTCCTGTCCCGGTCCCCAGCGCGGACTCGATCGCCTGCGCCGCGCCTATGCCAAACGGCACGGCGTGCCGGCCGTCCGCCGTCTCCTCGAACTGCAGTCCCAAGGGCAGACCATCGCGGCCTACGGCGCGGCGGGACGTGCCAAGGTCTACCTCGCCCAGATCCCCGAGCTCGAATTCGCCTACATCGTCGACGAATCGCCGCTCCGCATCGGCCGTTTCATCCCGCGCAGCGCCACGCCCATCGTGCCTCCCGGCCAATTGGTCGCCCAACCACCCGCCGCGTGTCTGGTGACCGCGTGGAATTACCGGGACGACATCATCCGCAAGACCACCCAATGGAAGGGCGAATGGCTCACCGCGTTCCCGGCCGAGTGATCCGCGCTTCCCGATGGGTTCTTCCATGAGTTCGGTCCTGGCCATCGTTCCCGTCTACAACGGGGAACCGTACCTGCTGGAAACGCTCCGCTCGCTGGGCCGCCAGACCCGGGCCCCGGACCGCGTGGTGGTGATCGACGACGGGTCCACGGACGGGACGCGGGGCCTGTTCGACCAGTTTTGCGCGGAGTTCCCCGCCATCCGGGCGGAGTGGCGCCCCAACCCCCGCAATCTCGGCTTGTTCCCGAACCTGAACCGATGCCTCGAGGCCGCGCCCGAGGCGGATTTCCTGCACGTCCTTCTGGCGGACGATCTGGTGACGCCCGATTTCTACGAGACCCTTCTTCCGCCGCTCGAAGCCGCGCCGGCGCCCAGCCTGGCGTATTCCCTCGCCGAGGCCATCGACGGACAGTCGCGGCGCTTGCGGGACATCGGGGCCGCCCCGGTGGCTCCCGTCCGCGACATCAGCCATGCCGAATTCATCGGACGACAATGCGAACTGCAGACCGTTTTCTGCGGGTCGATCGTGGTGAAAACCGGCGGACAAGCGCTCCGGACACGGTTCCCGACGGAATTCCCGCAGGTGGGCGACTGCGTGTTCTACGCGGAGTTGGCGGCGGAATGCCGGCGACTCGTGGAGGTCGGCCGGCGGTTGACCCGGATCCGGCTCCACACCACCAACGCGACATCGCGCAACGCCCGCAACCTGGAGGCCTTCGTCCGGGACGAATGGCGGGCGATCCAACGCATCGCGCCATTGCTCCGCCGGAGGGGATTGGCCCGCATCCTCCATGCGGAACGGATGAAGATGCTGTTCGCGGCGCGGACGGTGGTGAAGGCACAGATTTTCGCTGCGAGCAACCCGCCCCAGGCGGTGGAGACGCGCCGGATCGGTCTTGGGATCGCGGGACGCCCGCGATGGGAGGCCGCGCGACTGGTGGTCTGGTTGCGCGACCGGGTGTCGGGGCGACCGGGCTACTGACGGTCCTCGCGCCGGTGGCAGCCGCGTAGGTGTTGCCTAAGGCGGAATCGATGGCCCACCCTCCGGGCAGATGGCCACACCAGCATCGGACACGCGGGCCGGCACGCCGGGCACCCGGCGGACACTCGGCATCACAGCGGGCGTCCTGCTCCTCCTGCTCGCCGGGCTCTTCCACGGGGTCCTCCAACCGGGACACATCCTGTTCTCGAACGACGGTCCGCTGGGGGTGATCAGCGCGGCGTCCGGGCAATTGCCGGGAGCTTTCACGGGGGTGTGGCAGGACTTGAATTGGCTGGGAACGGAATCGCCCGCCGCCACGCCGAATTTCACCCAGATCGCCGGCACGCTGGCCGGGGGTCCCGAGATCTTCGCGCGGTTGTACGCACCGTTGTCGTTGCTCCTGCTGGGCTCGGCGGCGGCCTTCTGCGGACGGCGGATGGGATTCGCGATGCCGGTCTCGCTGTTGCTGGGGATCGCCGCCGCGCTCAACTCGAACTACTTCTCGCACGCCTGCTGGGGACTTCCGGGCCGCGGCATCGCGGCGGCGTGCATCTTCGCCGCCCTGGGGCTGGCCTACGGACCGGGAGGCAAGGTTTGGGCCAGCATCGTCCTCGCGGGCTTTGCCGTCGGCCTCAATGTCACCGAAGCGGCCGATTCCGGTGCCCTGCTCAGCCTCTACTTCGCCGGGGCCTTGGTTTGGAACGAATGGACCTCGCGGGACGGCAACGCCGCCCGACGCGCGGTGTCGGCGGTTTCGAAGTTGGCCGTGGTCGTGATCGCCGCCGGGTGGATCGCCTTCGGCTCGATCACCACGTTGATCAACACTTCCGTGAAGGGCGTGGCCGCCATCGGCGAGAACCAGTCCGATGCCCAGCGCTGGGAGTTCATCACCGGTTGGAGTTTCCCAAAGGCCGAGATCGTCCGCATCGCCGTCCCCGGCATCCTCGGCTACCGGATGGACACCCCGGATGGGGGCGCCTATTGGGGCGCGGTCGGGCCGGATGGCGATCCGCAGCACCGGTTTTCCGGCGGCGGCGAGTACGCCGGGGTGCTGGTGCTGGTCGGCGCGGCGTGGGCGCTGGTCCGCTCCCTCGCACGCGGTCCGTCGCCGTTCACCGAGACCGAACGCCGCCGCGTCTGGTTCTGGGCCATCGCCGCCGTGGTCTCGCTCCTGTTCGCCTTCGGCCGCCACGCGCCGTTCTACCATCTGGTCTTCCCGCTCCCGTTCTTCCGCACGATGCGCATCCCGATGAAGTTCCTGCACGGGTTCCATCTCGCGACCCTCGTCCTCTTCGCGCACGGACTGGAAGCCCTCGCCCGCGAGCATCTGGCGGGCGTCGCCGGGCGCGACCTTGGGTTGGCCCCGCGGCTCCGCGCCTGGTGGGCCGGTGCCAAAACCCCCGTCGTCGAACGCCGGTTCGTCGTGGGAATCCTCGTCGTCGTCATCGGGGCCGTCCTCGCGGCGATCGCCTATCTGTCCTACCAACCCGACCTCGTCGCCCATCTGCAGACCCTCGTCTCCAAG
Source organism: Verrucomicrobiota bacterium (assembly GCA_008933025.1). Classification (GTDB taxonomy): domain Bacteria; phylum Verrucomicrobiota; class Verrucomicrobiia; order Limisphaerales; family UBA9464; genus UBA6176. The sequence goes on along the minus strand of WBXI01000014.1, from coordinate 24,606 downwards.
GAACAGGCACCGCGGATCGTCCAGCACAGCCTCTGGGAGATCGGGGTGTTCGTCGGTTTCCTCGGCGCCGTCGGACTGGCCTTCGCGCTGGTGTTCGCGGGCGCCTTTGCCGGGCCGAACTCACGCACCGCGTGGTGGATCCTCGCGGTCCTGCTGGCCGTCGACCTCTACCACGCGAACACGCCGTGGGTGATCCACTACGACTATTTGCGGCGTTACCAGAGCAACGTGGTCATCGATTTCCTCGCCGGGAAACCGGCCGAATCGCGGGTCGCCGCGCGCCTCCTGCCGACGACGCGCCAACTGCTGGTGGCGCCGGACGACGGCCTCATGCCGGCCGTGCACAACCTCTGGCTCGAGCACCATTTCCAGCGCTACAACATCCAGACGGTCGACATCATCCAGGCCCCGCGCATGCCGGCGCTCGACGAGGCGTTCCTCCGCGCCTTCGAACCGCGGACCAACGAGCTGGCGCAGGGGGACCTGCACGTCGTGGGCCGGTTCTGGCAATTGACGGGGACGCGTTACCTGATGGCGGCCCGCGCCTACGAGGGCCAACTCAACTCGGCTTTCGCGCCGGCCAACGGCCCGCTCGTGCCCCGGCTCGGCTTCGATCTCGCGCCCAAGCCCGACGCCGACCTGAAGAATCCCCAGGCCGACGATTTCGACGCGGTCGCGAATCCCAACGGCCGCTACGCGCTGTTCGAGCTCACCGGTTCGTTGCCGCGCGTCGGTCTCCATTCCCTCTGGCAGGTATCCACCAACGACGCCGAGACCCTCGTCCGGCTTCGGGATCCCGCCTTCGATCCTACCCGCACGGTGCTGCTGGCCACCGCGCCCGGCGCCCAACCGGTCGCCGGGACCACCAACGGCACCGCCCGCATCGAGAGCTACGCCCCGAAACGCCTGGTGGTGAAAACCCAGTCGGCTTCCCCCGCCGTGTTGCTGGACAACGACCGGTGGCACGAGGACTGGAACGTGGCCATCGACGGGCAACCCGCCGCCCTGCTCCGGGCCAACCACATCATGCGCGCGGTCGTCGTGCCCGCGGGCGAGCACACCGTCGAGTTCCGGTTCCGGACCGACACCCGGCCGCTTTGGGTCAGTGTCTCGGCCTGCGTGGCCGCGCTCGCGCTCGCGGGCTTCCTCGCGTTCCCGGGATCGCGCGGCGCCCCGGCGCGGCCCGATGCCGGCAGGAAGGCAACCCCCGCGGGCGCTTGAGGCCCCGGATCCGTCCCCGCACCCCGTCATGAGCGTCCAGACCAGCCATCTCGACCATGTCCGCGACGATGCCGGCTATGCCGACATCCTCGCGAACTGGGATGCGACGTTCTACGCGAAGTTCGCGAGGACGTTGCGTCCGGACCGTCCCGGCGGGCGCGTGCTCGACATCGGGTGCGGTGTCGGGCAAGTCGTGGCGCTGCTGGCGCGCGACGGCATCGAGGCACACGGCGTGGACGTGGCGGCGCCGAACATCGAGCGCGCGCGCCGACACACCGAACGTTGCGTGTTGTACGACGGCCGGCGCCTTCCCTATCCCGACGGGCATTTCGCGGTGGTGGGCGCGCTCAACGTGGTGGAACACGTCGAGGATCCGGAATCGTTCGTGCGCGAGGCGGTGCGGGTGTGCGCGCCGGGGGGCCGGGTGGTGCTGAGCAGCCCGAATTTCCTGCGCGTGCTGGGCTTCCGCGACTACCACCCGCGCATGCGCGGCATCGTCCACAAGTGGCGCAACCTGCTCGCCTTGCTCGCCCGGCGCCGGCAGATGCGCGCGGCGCCGGAATCCGTCCGGTTCGAACGCATGCCGCCGATCATCAAGCAACCGTTCGCGCCCGACGACGACGCGATCGTGTGCACGAACGCGCTGGATCTCGCCTTCTTCCTCCGGCGCAACGGCTGTGTCGTCGAGCGGATCGAGTGCACCGACCGGGACGTCCCGCGGGCCCTGGGGTGGCTGCTCAACGCCACGCCGCTGAAGTACGGCCTTTTCAACGCGTTCGTGGTCGCGCGCAAACCGTAGTTCCCCGCGCCCCGCGCCTTGCCACTTGCCCGCGCGGCGCGAACGCGGACAATCGGCCGCGCATGAAGTTCCTCGTCCGCTCGCTTTGGCTCGTCCTCCTCGTGTGGGTCGCGTCGGGCTGCAAACATTTCGAACCGCCCCATGTCCACGCCGAGGACTACGAGGGCCGCAGGATCCGGGTCGCGTGCGTCGGCGACTCGATCACCCAAGGGGCCGGCGTGGAGAACCGCGAGACCAACAATTACCCGACCGTGCTGGGCGGCATGCTCGGGGGCACGTTCGAGGTGCGGAACTTCGGACGGAGCGGCGCGACCCTGCTGAAGACGGGCGACCTGCCGTACTGGACCACCGACGAGTTCAAGGCGGCGACCGCGTGGACGCCCGACGTGGTGATCCTGAAGCTGGGAACGAACGACACCAAACCGCAGAACTGGAAGGGGCGGCCGGCGTTCGAGCAGGATTTGGTCGCCTTGCTCGCGCATTTCCAGGGGTTGCCGCACAAGCCCCGCACCAAGGTTTGGGTCTGCGTCCCCGTGCCCGTCTACGAAACGCGGTGGGGCATCAACCGCGAGGTCATGGATACCGGCGTCGTCCCGTCCATCATGGACGTCTGCCAGAAGCACAAGGTCCCGGTCATCGATCTCAACGACGCGCTGTCCGGGCATCCCGAAATGTTCCCGGACAAGATCCATCCGAACGCGGCCGGCGCCCGCTTGATGGCGATGACCATCTACCAGGCCATCCGGCCCTGAGCCGGAACCCGGCGGACGGGACACCATGCCCAGGCGCCGGGATGCCGAAAGCGACGGCGGTGGGCGGGTTGGGTGCGCCGGGAAGCGCCATGCGAGACGGGGATTGGGAACGCGGAACCCGCATCCGCCGATGCCATCGACCCCGGCGCGATCGCGTGACTTCCCGGCGGCGGCGGCGGTCCGGCCGCGCCGCCGTCACGGCAGCGGTTCCGAGATGCGGGTGATCCCCCGGGCCAGGCCGGTGGCCTCGTCGATGTCGATCACCGCGCCCTGCAGCAGCACCCGTCCCGAGGCGACCTCGAACCGCTGGGGCATGTTCGTGAGGAACCTCCGGACGATGGGTTCGACCTCGCGACCGAGAATGCCGTCGTGCGGCCCGGTGAATCCGGCGTCGGTGAGATAGGCGGTGCCGCGCGGCAACACCCATTCGTCGGCGGTCTGGACGTGCGTGTGCGTGCCCACCAACCCGGAGATCTGGCCATCCAGCATCCGCCCCATCGCGATTTTTTCGGACGTGGCCTCGGCATGGAAATCGACGAACACGACCGGGGTGCTTTCGCGCAGGCGCCGGACTTCGGCGACGGCGAGCACGAACGGGTTTTCCAACGCCGGCATGAACGTGCGGCCCTGGAGGTTCAGCACGGCCACGGGCGGCCCGTCCGGACGCGCGTGGACGACGCTGCCGTTGCCCGGGACGCCCGGCGGATAATTGGCGGGGCGCAACACCCGCGGTTCCCGGGCGAGCAATCCGGCGGTCTCCTTCTGGTCCCAGACGTGGTCGCCGGTGGTGATCACGTCCACGCCCGACTGGAAGAGTTCCTGGGCGAGGGCCGCGGTGATGCCATTGCCGCCGGCCGAATTCTCGCCGTTGGCGATCACGAACCCGAGGCCGTGGCGTTCCCGGAGCACGGGCAGGAGGATTTTCACGGCGCGACGCCCGGGCTCGCCCACGATGTCGCCGATGAACAGCAGTTTCACTGCGGACCACGCTAGGGCGCGCCCGCGCCGGCCGCGATGGCGAATTCTCGGCGCGGGTGCGACGGACGCATCGTGCCGCCGTCGGGATCGACCGCGCCGGCCACGGCACCCGGCCACGCGGCCGGGATGCGCCCCGCATGCACCCGCGCGTGTCCACCGGCTTGACGTTCGATCGCGCCGCGGCCAGACAAGGGGCGCTCCCCCATGCTGAACATCCACCACCTAGAACTCTTTTACTACGTGGCCCGCCACGGAGGGATCATGGAAGCCGTGCGCAACATCCCCTACGGCATCCAACAACCGGCCGTCTCGGGCCAGATCCTCCAACTCGAGTCGGACCTCGGGTTGAAACTGTTCAACCGCCGCCCGTTCGAACTCACCGCGGCGGGACAGGAGTTGTACGAGTTTGTCCGGCCGTTCTTCTCCAACGTCGAGGCGGTGGGCGAGAAACTCCGCGGTGGCGTCACCCAGACCGTCCGCATGGCGGCGCCCTCGGCGATCCTCCGCGACCATCTGCCGGAGGTGCTGCAACTGGTGCGCAAACGCTTTCCCCGGCTGAAACTCATCCTGCGCGACGCCCACCAACCGCTGGTCGAACAGTGGCTGGAACGACACGAGATCGACTTCGCCGTCACCGTGCTCGAAGGCAGGCCGCCGTCGGGACTCGACAGCGCGCCGCTGCTCGCGCTGGGGGGCTATTTCATCGTTCTCAAGACGAGCCGGTACCAGACCGCCGCCCAGATCCTCGAGGCGATCGCCGGTGGGGACGGATCGTTACCCACGGAACCGTTGATCACCCTGCCCGCCAACGAGGCGTTGCCGCGGGTGTTCCGCGAGATGCTCGCGAAGCGCGAGCTGGAGTGGCCGGCGTCGATCGAGGTCAGCAGCCTCGAATTGATCGAGATCTATGCGGCCAACGGGTTCGGCATCGGGCTTGGCTTCGACCTGCCCGACCGGAAACTGAATCCCAAGCTGCGCTCGATCCCGATTCCCGAACTGCCCCCGATCCGGATCGGCGCGTTGTGGCGGGGCAAGCTCACGCCGCTGCTGCAGAACCTGCTCGAGGCGTTCCAGACCCGGGCCCGAACCTTCGCCCCGGCCGCGGCCCTCGGCACCCCCAAGCCCTGAAGGTCCGGCCGAAAACACCGCCTTCGGAGCTTCGTCCTTGATGCATCCCGGCGGCGGGCCTTACTCCCGCCGCATGCAACCGTTGATTTGCCGCGTCGAGCACGTCGGATTCGCCGCCCAGGACCCTGCCGGACTGGCCGATTGGTACGAACGCACGTTCGGAGCGCGGCGGATCTGGCGGAACGAACTCCAGCGACCCGCGGTATTCGTCGAGATGCCCGGGGGCCTGGTCCTCGAGATCTACCCGTCCGCCCGCGCCGCCGCCGACATCACCGGCGACAACTCGGTCTCGGGTCTGCGGCATCTGGCGCTGCGGGTCGGCAACCTGGATGCCGCCCGCGACCAACTCGCCGACGCCGGGGTCGCCTTCCCGGATTCCATCAAGCCCGCCGGCGGCGGCGGACGCGTCCTCTTTTTCAAGGATCCCGAGGGCAACCTCCTGCACTTGGTGGAGCGACCGAGCGGCGAACCCCTGTCGCACGCCTGAGGGTCGCGCCAGTTCAATACAGCACGTGGATCCCGTCGTCCGCGCGGTAGGCGGCGACCGTTCCCCACACCGGCACGCCCGCCATCGTGCCCACGGCTTCCAATGCCGGCAGACGGGCCCAACCGGCGCTGCCGCCGCGTTGCCATCCGGTTCCCGCCGTCCAGGCCGCCACGGGTTGGCCCTCGGCATCGAGCGCCAGCGCGGGATGCTTCTTGGAGCCGCCTCCCAGATCCATCGCGGCACCCAACCCAGTCGTCGGATTCCAGGGCGCGAACCGAACGTGGCCCGCATGCTCCCAACCCAGCCAGGCGCCGTCTTGCGTGGGCAGGATCGCGGCGGTGCTCATCGGGCACTGGTTCGCCGCCCAGTCGTCCAACGACTGCCGTTTCCAGGAAACCCCGTGGTCACGGGACACAAGCAGTGTCATCCCGCGTTCCACGAGTCGCGTCGCCCGGCGGTAGACGACCAACAGGGCGTCGCCGCTGGTCGCCGCTTGCAACCCGCAACAGCCGCACACGCCGTCCGCGGCCTCGGGGACCGGCATGGCGGGAGCGAAATGGATCCCGTCGTCGTCGGAACGGGCGACATACACCCGGCGCTGGTCCTCGCCTTCCCGGTCCATCGGGGCGGCATGCCAGACCACAAACACGTGGCCGGCGGAATCGGCGGCGACCGCTGCCCCGCCGTCGAGATGGCGGGTGTCGCCCGAGAGACATCGCTGCGCGGTCGGCGTGCCGGAGTCGGGAGGCAGCGCCGCGTACAGGACCGGGTCGCCTTCCCGGGCCTTGGGCTCGGCATTCCGGGAACCGTTCCAGACCACGTGCAACCGGTTGCCGCGGCCCACGGCCAACTGGGCGCCACGCACGGAACCAATGGTCACGGCACTTCCCGGCCGGGAATTCACGGTGACGGGGGCGGACCAAGCCCGCGCCCCGGACGGCCGGTGGCGGACCACCACATCGGCGGCTTTGGGATCGCCGCGCAGGTAGGCGAGATGGACGGATCCATCCGGGCCGACGGCGACGCGGGGTTGGACCCCGTCTTCGGGGACCCGTTCGGCAACGGCTCGAGGCGCTCCCGCGGAGGCCGCGCACGCCGACAGCAGCAAGACCAGGGGAACGACGCGCCGGAAGACCATGGCGGGATCCTGCAAGGGCCGGGGCACGAAAGGAAGATCCGGTCGCGGGCCCACGAAACTCCCGGAAGCGGCACGGTTGACCCGCACGCACACCAAACCTAAGGTCCGCTCCCGATGGCGGTTCCCGCGCCGAGCCTCGATCCCGAGACGATTCCAGCCGACCCCAATTTCCGCACCCGTGCGGCGTGGGAAGAAGTCGTGGGGCCCGCGCATGCCTTTCTGGAGCAGGTGACGGCGCGTCTGGCCGAACAGGTGGATGCGTTCGAGCCCGAAATCGCCTCGTACGCGCGGTACGCGCTGACCAACCAAGGCAAGCAACTGCGCCCCACGCTGGTGGCCTTGGCCGCGGGGACCTGCGGGCCCCAGACCGACGAGCACGTGACCCTCGCGGTGGTCATCGAAATGATCCATCTGGCGACCTTGGTCCACGACGACATCATGGACGGGGCGTCGATGCGGCGGGGTCGATCCACGTTGGCCCGGCATTGCGGCCCCGACGTGGCGGTCTTGGTGGGCGATTGCCTGTTCGCGCACGCGTTGAAGCTGGCCGCGGGATTCTCGACGCCGGACATCTGCCGGGCGGTGGCGCTTTCCACCCACGTGGTATGCACCGGGGAGATCCTGCAAACCCACCGCCGCCGCCGGTGGAACCTCGGCCGGGCCGAGTATTTCAAGGTGCTGGAGATGAAGACGGCGGAACTGTTCGCGTTGGCCTGCGAACTCGGCGGCCGGCTGTCCTCGGGGACGGAATCCGAACGCGCTGCCTTGAGGCGGTTTGGGCTGGCCCTGGGCACCGCCTACCAGATCTACGACGACTGCGTGGACCTTTACGGGGCGGAAGACGACGCGGGAAAATCGCTCGGCACCGACCTCGCCAAAGGCAAGGTCACGTTGCCGCTGCTGACGTTCTTCGAGCGTGCCGGAACGGAAGACGTCGCCCGCATGATCGGATGGCTGGAAAGTTGGGATCCGGCGTCCTTCGCCGCGGTGCGGGCATTGCTGGAGACGGTGGATGCTCGCGGCGAGTCCTGCCGGGTGATCGCGGGATTTCTCGACGAGGCCCGGAAGGCTTTGGACGAACTGAAGGAGACCCCGGAGCGCCATGCCTTGGTGGCTTTGACGGCTTTTCTCGAGCAACAAACCTCCGCTTTGGGGGGTTAAGTCCCCATGACGCTCGCCCCGACCCTCATGGAGCCCACCGCGGAACCGACGCCCACCGGGCGCGCCGTGCCTGCCGCGGAGGATTCCGGCGAGCGGACCCTGGTCGAGGCGGCGAGAACCGGGGATCTCGGAGCCTTCGACGAGTTGGTGCGCCGGTACCAGGAGCGGATCTACGGGCTGGTGTACCACATGACGTCGAACCACGAGGACGCCAACGACCTTGCGTAGGAGGCCTTCGTCAAAGCGTGGAAGGCGCTGAAGAACTTCAAGGGCGACAGCAGCTTTTACACCTGGATCTACCGGATCGCGGTCAACCACACGCTCAACCACCTCAAGCAACGCCGCAACCGGGCCCTTCACGTCAGCCTCAACGATCTCGATTTCAACGCCGAGCACGACCCCGAAATGGTGCAGTTGGTCTCGCACAAGAATCCCCGGCGGGACGCGAACCTGCGCGAACTCGGGGAGAAATTGAACGCCGCCATGCTCAGCCTGTCCGAAGAACATCGGGCCGTGGTTGCGATGCATGACATCCAGGGCATGCCGCACGAGGAGATCGCGCGGGTGTTGAACTGCAATCCCGGCACGGTGCGGTCCCGGTTGTATTACGCGCGCCAGCAGTTGCAGGCGTTGCTCTCGGATTTTCTGCGCTGACCATGGAACAAATGCCCGACGAACTCGACGAGGTGCGGCGGTTGGTGGCCTTGAAACGCCACGAGACGCCGCCGCCCGGATACTTCCGGAATTTTTCCGCCGGGGTCATCGGGCGCATCGAGCGGGAGGAAGCCCGGCGATCGGAACGGTGGTGGGACGGCGTCCGGGGTTTCTTTGCCGGGCGTCCCGCCCTCGTCGGTGCCAATGCGCTGATCGGCGCCGGAATCGGTCTGATCGCGGTGGCCGGCATCTACGTGCACCATGCCAAAACCGCCGGGGAGACGGCCGTCTACCCGCAGGGTTTCGCGCCCGCGAATGCCGGCATGGATCCCAGTCCCTGGATGTCGTCCGGACTCTTGGCCAACGACCGGCCCTACCGCACCGACGGCGTGCACTACCAGGTGCAGTTCTTCCCCGTGGATCCCGCCCAGATCTCGAACCGTCTTCCGGCCAGCATCATTGCGCCTCCCGATTTGCCCGTCATGCCCGTCCACTGGAATGGCTGGCGGTGACGGGATGGGCTCGTAACGCGAACGGGCGATCCCTTGGGGGATCGCCCGTTTTTTGCGCCTCCGTGTGCCACCGCGCGCGGCGGGTCGACGGTCGACATGCGGGACCGTTCAGCCCGCCCGAACGAATACCAAGGCGAGCTTCTGCGCCGGGTTCGGCATGACGAGGCGGCCGAGATCGTTGATGGTGGCATCGAGTTCGGCGGCGCCCCCGCCATCGGGAAGCTTGACGCGGTACTTGTTGCCCTCGGTGTGCTTCCAGCTTCCAACCCCGTTGAGGTTCACCTTCGGCAATTTGAACTGCGTGGCGGGCGCGACCGGCGCCGCGGCGACGGCGGGTGCCCCACCCGCGCCGGGCCGGGCACGCCCGATCCCATAGCGCGCCGAAAGACTGGGATCCATCGCCGGCGGCCCGGGAACCGCGGCCACCGGGGCCGCCGCGGCGTCCGATCCCTCCGCCGGTTTCGACGCGGCCGAACTGGTCACGAATCTCCCGTCGGTGAGCACTTTCAGGCGCAATCCGCCGAGCACGGCGGAGTAGATCATCCGCATCGCCGCGAATTCCTTAGGACTGATCGTCCCGTGCAGGCGACGCGTCTGGAGCAACCCACTGCTCACGTCGATGCGCCAGCGGCCCAGGATCTTCTCGTCCGCGTATTTCGGCGCCACGCCGGTGCGGAGGTAAGCCTCGAGATCCTTGAGGTCGGTTTTCAAGAGCGCGTCGACGAGTTCCTGGTTGCCGAGCAAGGGGCGGCCATGGGCGCTGTTGATGACCGAGGAAAACCCGGCCTTGTTCTTGAGCAGGTCCTTGAAGTCTTCCGCGCCGAACTCGGTGAACTCGGCCTTGTCCTCGTACTCGAGGTACGGCGGGTAGTCGCGCAACCGTTCGTGCGCGGCCGGGTTCTCGTACAGCAGCCCCAGCATGTCCGAAATCTCGTAGAACCGCGCCGGCGTCTCGTCCAAAGCCGCGAACGCCTTGTCCCAACCCGAGGAATCCATGTGGCGGCGAATCGCCGTCCCGAGCTTCACCAAGGTCGGCTCGTTCGCGCCCTCCCCGGTGGTCTGCGCGGTCAGGTAACCGCCCGCATACACCCGCTTGCCCACCGCGAAGAAGAGGATCATGCCGATCAATAGTCCGATCACCAGTCCCCCGGCCTGGTTGACGCGGTTGAATCCCTCGCGCGTGGCGTCGTCCTCGCGGTACTTGAAGTGGATCATCACGGGATGGTGCGCCAGAAAACCAAGGCCGTAGACCGCGAGCCACACGAAGACGAAGGCCAGGAAGTACGGCAGGCCGTATTGCAGCACCAGGTTGTCCGCGGTCATCCGGTCCGTGATGCCATGGAGCAGATTCCCCAGCGGCGCCATCACCGCCAGCGCGATCAGCGTTCCCAGCAGCGCCACCGCGGTCCGAATCGCTCCCGAACCGTAGCCCAACGCCCCGAAGATCATCGCGAAGAGCAACGCAAACAGCCAGACGTACATGGCGCCACGTTAGGAAGGACCGCGACCCAGTCACGCCAATTCTCGCATCCTTTCCACGCGCCGACGCAGCTCGGGACCGTCGTGATCGACCGGCCCCCGGGCGGCGCACCGCCGTCCCAACCCGGTCGCCGAATCGCGATGCCGCCCGTCGCCGGTGATCTGGCCGCGGTGGCACACGGACGGTCTCCTCGGTCCGGCAGCCGGGCATACCCGCTCCCGCGCCCCGCGGCTTCCCGCCGAGGCCCGTGGAGGCTAGACTTCGCGCATGGAGACGACGCCCGAGACCCCACCCGAGATTCCGGCACGCGGGTTTGCCGGCGAGATCGTCTATCTCTTCGCGTACGACATCGCCTACGAACTCGGCCGCGAACCCATTGCCACCCTTCTGGGCCATCCCGTCGCGGTCCACAACCTCGACGCCTCCCGCCGCGGTCCCCGGCACCTGCTCTTCTACAAACCCCAACTGGTCCGCCTCCCGCCGCAGGATCGCGTCGGGCCCCACGGAACGGTCCGCGTCGAACGCGAGGTCCGCATCCTCCCCATCGGGGCCATCGGCATCCGGGTCCGGGTCCCCTTCCGGGTGTCCAGCCTCGCGGAACTGGTCGCCTATCACGACCTCGAGTTCGGGGACGGCATCCTCCACCAGGAAGTCCGCCAACTCGCCGAGTCCATCCGCCAGGAACTCGCGCCCCTGATCGTCCGACCCATCGTCCGCATCGCCGAGGAGGAGGCCTATACCGTCTTCTGCTTCCGTGGTCCCTTGACCGGTGCCCACGGCGAACCCATCCGTGCCGAGGCGTGGCTCGAATCCCATCGCCGCGAAATCGCCGCCGTCCTCACCCAGGAGCAGGGCCACCAAATCCTTTCGCGGCAGGAAGCCATCGAATCCACCGCGCGCCACCTCAGTTACTACGAGGACGACCTCGCCGTCATCGATTGGGATGCCGCCCTCGTGGTCGACCATCCCTCGGAGTGGGAAGAGACGCTCTATGTCCTCGAACTCGCCAACCTCCAGTTGACCGAACTCGAGGCGTACGACCGCATCCTCGACTCGTCCCTCGAACGCACCTACCGCGACCTCGGTGCCGCCGTCCGCGGCCGATCCGCCCTCATCCGCGAACTCCGCGAGCTCCGCATGGATCTCACCCGGTTCAACGACGAGCTCTCCAACATCACCAAGTTCTTCGGCGACTGGCATGTCGCCCGGGTCTACGAGACCGTCGCCTCCCGCTTTCACCTCGGCGATTGGCATCGCTCGGTCGACGCCAAGCTCCGCGCCGTCGCGGATCTGCACGAACTGCTGAAGCACGACCAGATGAACCGCTGGATGATGATCCTCGAGGTCACCATCGTGCTGTTGTTCGTCATCGACCTGGCCATCCTCTTCGCCGGACTGAAGCACTGACCGATGCGGACGCTTGACGCCGGGGCGACCGGCAAGCTAACTCGAAACCTGTCAACTGGGCTCGGTTCGTGCGTCGTCGGTTTCGCGCGCTTCCGCCCATCAGGGTATCAACAATTTTTTTGGGTGCCGCTCGGCGGTGGCCGGCGTTGTCTCCCGGGGTCCTCCTCCCCGGGAACGGCATTGGTCCACGGCGTTCGGTTCCGTCGAATTATCGCCGTGTCCATGGCAACAGACCCCGATGTGCGTCCCGCGGGATCCGCAAAGACCTTGCGCGATCTCATCACCGCGCCGAACCCCGCCTTGTCGAAGGACAAGAACTGGCAGGATCTCTCGGCGGGCATGGCGGAAGCCGCCCCCGTCATCGGCGACGACGTCTGCCAGTTCCTCGCCCGGAATCCGATCGAGCGCCGGTTGTTCTACCGGATGTTTCCGCGGCGCGGGCGCCCGCTCGTCTGGTTCCTCGTCCAGTCCGGCCGTGGGAATCGCCTCGTGGGCGAACTCGTGCTCGTCCAGCACCTGCTCCGGTCGGAATCCGCGGAAGACGTGCATTACACCATGGCACGCTACGAAGCCGACCTGTTGTCCTCGTCGACGTTGCTGCGCCGCCTTCTGGGCCTCACCTGCTCGAAACAATTCCTCGCGGAGTACCTCGACCGGATCCATCGCCACAGTCCGTCGGCGTAGAATCCCCGATCACCGTCCGGCCCCGACGGAACGGCGCCAGGCCCAGACCGCCCCGAGCACCGCGAGTCCCGCGCCCGCACCCAGCGTCGTTGGTTCGGGAACCACCTGGAAACTCAACGCGTAGGCGGCCGCGTCCACGCCTTCGACCGCGATCGCGAAGCGCCCGACGCCCAACCCCGACAGGAAGATGTGCTCGACGTTGTCGAGCGTGCTCGCGCTGCGCGCCAGCGTCCCCCCGATCGTGTCCCCGTCGTCCGAGGCAAACACCTCGAGGTTCAGGTCCGCCAGGACGTCGCCCCCGATCAACCCGCGCCCGTCCGGCGTGCCGTCGCTGGTGCGGTTCCAGTTCAGCGTCGCCGTCAGCGTCCCGCCCGCATGCGGGTTGTCCACGAAGTAGTACTGGATGCCGTCCTTGGCGATCGACGACAGGGACCAACCCAAGCCGATACTGTGGCTGCCCGCCGCCTTTTCGCCCGCCATCAGGATGTCGTACGCATTGTTGACGCGCAGTTCGCCCGCTCCCTGGATCTTGTCGAGCGGATGCACCACGTCGTCGGCGGTCCCGGCTTCCCCGTGTTCCCATCCGGGCAGTTTCCGGGCGCCGGTCATGAGCAGGGAGCGGACGACCATGGGATCCGCGGCATCCGCGAGCAGAGGCGTCTTGTTGGCGCGGTCGACCAGCAGCGTGGCCGCCCCCGCGACCGCCGGGGTCGCGTAACTCGTGGCGCTGGTCGGGGCCACGATGTCGACCACCATGCGCCCGTTGCCATCGACGTTCGAGTAACCCTGCGCGGCCGACAGGTTGCTCAGGCCGACGGCGATCGCATTGTACGATTGGCCGAGGAGCGGGGCCGGGGTCGACGGGGCATTGTCGACGCCCACGACCGCGGTGAGTCCCCGGGTGGCCACCAGGAAATCGAGGCGTCGGTTCACGTCGGCATTGATCTCCGCCGCGGTATAGCCATCCGCGGCATTCGCGCCACCGATCCAACTGGCGTTCATCACCTGGGGTTGGGGCAACCGGAGGCCGGTGTTCAGGTCGACCATGACCGGGATCGCCGGCGCAAGGGACGAAACCGCCTTCAGGCCCCCGCCGCCGATGAACTGGTTCGCGTTCATCGTCCAGACATACGGGACGGCCTGGGAGATGCCCGACCCCGCGGCATAGAACTCCGCGGCGACGGCGGCGGCATGCCCGCTGACGCCGTTGCCGTCGAAGGGAACGTACTCACCCGGACTCAGGGCGACCCCCGGGAAGGTGCTGCCGGCGGCTCCGGCCTCCGTCTGCCAAACCGAAACCGAGGACCCGTTCGGCGCGCCCGCGCCATACCGGGCGAGCAGATCGGTCAACCCGATCGTGGCGTGGCTGACGGTCTGGGCGAGCGCGGGAACCGAAACCAACAGCCAGCAGCCACCCCCAAAGAGGGAACCCCGGGCGATGCCGAATCGAGTCATGGCGGGGACGGTACCCCCATGGAGACCGGCGGCAAGTTTGCGTTCCCCGTTCCCATCCGCGGGGCACCCTCATCCATGGGCCGCGCGCAGGGCATCCACGAAATGCCGCCACGCGACCAAAGCCTCCCCGACCGCGTGTTCGACCGCCGGCCAATCCGAGGCGGAGGCGGCGGCCTCGACGGGTTGCAACAACGCCGCGAGCCGGGAGCCACCCAGATTGCACGCGCTGCCCTTGAGCGTGTGCGCGTGCAAACGCACCGCCGCGCCGTCGCGCCGCGCCACCGCGTCCTCCATCGACGACCATCGTTTGGACGCGTCCGCCAGGAACAGGTCGATGAGTTCGTCGAGGGCCGCGGGTTCGTCGGGCACCCGCAAGGCGTCGAGCACGGCCATGTCCAGCACCGGCAGGGCGGCGGCATCGCCCCTCGGCGGGGCGGCCGTCCTGGCCACGGGTTCCGGGAAAACCACCGGCGATTCGGCGGCATCGCGGAAAGCGACCGCCCGCCGGATCGCGGACTCGAGCGCGGCCACCTCGATCGGCTTGGTGAGGAAATCGTCCATGCCGGCGTCGAGGCATTTCTCCCGGTCGCCGGCCATGGCATTGGCGGTCAACGCCACCACGTAGTGCGGTGCCCGCCGGCCGTAGGTGCCGTCCGCCTCCTCGCGCCGCAGCCGGCGGGTCGTCTCGTAGCCGTCCAACTCGGGCATCTGGCAGTCCATGAGGATCAGGTCGTAGGGGCGGCGGGCGACCGCCTCGAGCACGCGTTGCCCGTTGGTCACGACGTCGGCGGCAAGGCCGATTTTGTTCAGCAGGGCCAGGGCCACCTTCTGGTTCACCACGTTGTCCTCCGCCAGCAGCAGCCGGATGTCGGACCAACCCCCGGCGCGCGGCACCACCGCGGTCGCCGAGCTGGTCCGCGCCTCCGCGTCGTCGCCCCGGATCACCGCGGCGAGCGTCTCCAGCAGGCGGGAACGTTTCACCGGCTTCACCAGGTGCGCCGACACGCCGACGGTGCGCAGCAGGCCGGGGTCCAGGCGCTGGCCCAGCGGCGCCACCACCACCAACCGCGCGCGCTCCAATCCCGGCGACACATGGATCTCGTGCGACAGCGTCAGCGCGTCCATGTCCGGCAACTGGAGGTCCACCAACGCGGCGTCGAACGGATGGCCCGATGCCGCGGCCTCCCGCATGCGGTCCAGCGCGGCGGCGGCGGTGCCCACGCACTCCACCTGGAACCGGCTGCCCGCCAGTTCGTGCACGATGGTCTCGCGCGCGGCGGGATGGTCCTCCACCGCCAGCACCCGGGCCGGCGGCCCGTCCAAGCCGGGCTGCGCCGGGGGCGGCGCGACGCGACCCAGCGGCACCACGAACCAAAACGTCGAGCCACGGCCCGGTTCGCTCTGCAACCCGAGTTCGCCGCCCATCCGGTCCACCAGTTGCCGGCTGATCGCCAACCCGAGTCCCGTGCCGCCGAACCGGCGCGTCGTCGACCCGTCCGCCTGGGTGAATTCCTCGAACACCTTCGCCTGCGCGTCGGCGGCGATGCCGACGCCGGTATCCTGCACCTCGAAGCGGACCCGCACCGTGTCGCCGTCGCGCGCGACCTGCTCGACGCGCAGCAGGACCTCGCCCGCCGCGGTGAATTTCACCGCGTTGCCGAGCAGGTTCGTCAGCACCTGCCGCACGCGGCCCGCGTCGCCCCGGACCACCGCCGGCAACCCGTGGTCGATCCACGCCGCGAACTCGATCCCCTTGCTGAAGGCCCGTTCCGCCAGCAGTTCGGCCGTGTCCTCGACCAACTCCCTCAGGTCGAAATCGGCCGACTCGAACTCCAGCTTGCCGCTCTCGATCCTCGAGAAATCGAGGATGTCGTTGAGGATCGTCAACAGGGCCTCGGCGCTGGAGCGGACGGTCTCGGCATAGTCGCGCTGCTCCGGCGTCAGCGCGGTGTCGAGCAACAGCCGGGTCATCCCGATGATGGCGTTCATCGGGGTGCGGATCTCGTGGCTGGTGTTCGCGAGGAATTGCGACCGGGCCTTGGCGCTGGCCAGCGCCGCGTCCCGCGCCTGCTGCAACTCGCGCTCCGAACGCTTGCGCTCGGTGATGTCCGAGACGGTGCCCTCGTAGTAGAGGATTTGCCCCGCCGCGTCGCGGACCGCCCGGGCGTTCTCGGAGATCCAGATCACGCTGCCGTCCTTCCGGAAAACCTCGCTCTCGAAATCCTCCAGCCGGTCGTTTTCCTGCAGCAACCGACGGAACTCCTCGCGGCGCCGCGGATCCGCGTACACCTGGTGCGCGATGTCCGTGCGCTTCGCCATCAGTTCCTCGACGGTCTCGAACCCGTAGATCCGGGCCAACGCCAGGTTCGCCGAAAGGTAGTGGCCGTCCGGCGTCGTCTGGAAGATGCCGCCCACCGCGTTCTCCACGATGCTCCGGTACTTCTCCTCCGCGCGCTCCAGCTTCTCCTGCGCCGCCTTCAGCTCGGTGATGTCGCGCGAGATCCCGAAGGTGCCGATCACGTTGCCGCGCGTGTCCCGCAACGGCAGCTTGCTCGTCAGCACCCAGTTCACCCGGCCGTCGGGCCACAGTTCCTTCTCCGTCTTGCCGTCGATCGGCACGCCCGTCCGCAGGATCGTAAGCTCGTCTTCCAGAGCCCGGTCCGCGTGCTCCTTCATGAAGAGATCGTGGTCCGTCCGGCCCACCAGCATCGAGGGATCCGCCACCCCCACCTTGGCCGCGAACGCCCGGCTGGCGCGCAGGATCCGGCTCTGGGCGTCCTTGAAGTAGATGATGTCCGGCGCGTAATCGAGCAACGCCCGGAGCAGGTCCCGCTCGTGCGCCAGGGCATCCTGGGTGTGCCGTTCCACCGTCACGTCCCAGAAGATGCCCTGGATGCCGATCCGCTCGCCGTTCGGATCGAGGATCGGCGTCTTGATCACGTGCACGTAGTGCCGCTCGCCGTCCGGGGTCTCGTTTTCCTCGGTGGTCTCGAAGAACTCGCCGGTCTGCAGCAACCGGCGGTCGTCGGACTGGTACTTGGCGGCGAGTTCGCGCGGGAAAAAGTCGAAGTCGGTCTTGCCGAGGATGTCCTCGCGGGCGGCCCCGAGCACCGCGCAGAACCGATTGTTCACGAAGGTGAACCTCCCGTTCAGGTCTTTCCTGAAGATGTTCTGCGGCAGGCTCTCCACCAGCGCCTCGTAGAAGGCCTCGTGCTCCCGCAACGCCAGTTCGGTGCGCCGCTGTTCCTCGTGCGTCCGCGCCAGCGAGGTCGCGTGCCGCCGCAACTCGAGGTGCAGGACCGCCTCGTGCGCCACCGTCTGCAACGCCGCCCGCTGCCGCGTCGTCAGTCGCCTCGGGACCCGGTCGAACACCACCAGGGCCCCCGCCCTGCCACCCGAGGATTGTTCCAGCGGCATCCCCGCGAACCACCGGAACGAACTGCCCTGCAACTCCCCCGATTCGCGCGTCTCCAGCCACTCGTTCGCCCCCAGCGTCAGCCGCGCCACTTCCTCCGCCACCCGCGCGTCCTCCGACTGCAGGCCGTTCGATCCTTCCAGGCGCGCCCGTCCCTCGTCGAACAGCACCAGGGCCGTGGCCGACACCTGGGCCACCTGCGTGGCAAGGTTCGCCAAATCGTCCAGCGGTCCTCCCATTCCCGGGTTCGAGGAATTGCTCATGGTGCGGTCCCGCGAACCCTCCGGCTCCGCCGCCGGGGTGTCAAACGCACCTTCCGGGCACTTGCGCCCCGCACCCTCGTGGGCAATCCTCCCCCCGTCTCATCCGCGGTTCCCGATTTCATCCACCGATCCACGACGTCCATGAACATCCTCGTCAATCGCCGCCAGGCCCTCCGTTCCGCCCTCGCCGCTTCCGCCGTGCTCGCCGGCGGCCGGCTCTTCGCCCAGTCGCCGGCCCCTGCCGGCCCCCACAAACTGCCGCCGCTCGGCTTCGCCTTCGACGCCCTCGAACCGTCGATCGACGCGAAGACGATGGAGATCCACCACGGCAAACACCACCAGGCCTACGTCAACAAGCTCAACGAGGCCCTCGCCGGTCATCCCGAACTCCAGAAGCTTTCCGTCGAGGAACTGCTCGGCAGCCTCGACAAAGTCCCGGAGTCCATCCGCACCGCGGTCCGCAACAACGCCGGCGGCCACTACAACCACTCGTTGTTCTGGAAATCGCTCAAGCGCAACGAGGGCACCGAACCCGGCGACGACCTCGGCCGCGCGCTGCTCGAGGCCCTCGAGGCCGCCAATCCCGGGGAGGCCAAGGAGAAGTTCGCCAAGAAAGCCCTGTCGCTCTTCGGCAGCGGTTGGCTCTGGATCTCGGTCGGCAGCGACAAGCGCCTCAAGCTCGAGTCCATGCCCAACCAAGACAACCCGCTCATGTTCGGCCGCAAGGCACTCCTCGGACTGGATCTCTGGGAGCACGCCTATTACCTCAAGTACCAGAACCGCCGCATCGACTACGTCCAGGCCTTCGTCGACGTCATCAACTGGGATTTCGTCGAGAAGCGCTTCGTCGAACTGACCGCCTGAGCCCCGCCGCCGACCGCCGCCACGCCGGGGGATGTCCCCCGGCGTTTTTCTTTATCCAGGGCGCGGCCTCGGCCAATCTCGGGCCATGTCCTCGACACTCCGCGCCCGGTTCCTTCCCGTCGTGGCCCTGATCGCCCTGTCGTCGTCCGCCGTCTTCCCCGCCCCGCCGGCCCCGTCCCATCCCGTCGTCCCGCTCTTCGACGGGAAATCCCTCGACGGTTGGCAGGGTGCTCCCGACCTGTGGCAGGCCCGCGACGGTGCCATCGTCGGCGGCGCGCCCGACAAGACCGTCCGCCAAAACGAATTCCTCGCCACCACCGGGCGCTACACCAATTTCGTCCTGCGCCTCCAGTTCCGTATCCAGGGCACCAACGGATTCATCAACAGCGGCGTCCAAATCCGCAGCGAACGCGTCCCCGGCAACTCCGAGATGGCCGGCTACCAATGCGATCTCGGCGATCCCACCTGGTGGGCCAGCCTCTACGACGAGTCCCGTCGCAACCGCGTCCTCGCCTGGTCCGACATGGCGTCGATCGAGGCGGTCCTGAAACGCGGCGACTGGAACGATTACGACGTCCGCGCCGACGGCCGCCGCATCAGCACCTGGATCAACGGCGTGCTCGGCGTCGATCATTACGAACCCGACCCCGCCATCGCGCCCGGTGGCCGCATCGGCTTCCAGATCCACGGCGGCGGTTCGCCCGTCGCCTCGTTCCGGGACATCCGGATCGAGGTTCTTCCCGACAACCCGCTTCCCGTCGGCGCGCCCGTCCCCCCCGCGCCGCCGCATCCGTCGCCGCTCTCGGCCGAGGAACAACGACCCACCTTCTCGGTCCCGCCCGGTTTCGCGGTCGAACTCGTCGCCGCCGAACCCGACGGCGGGAAATACGTCCCGCTGGCCTTCGACCACTCCGGCCGTCTCTGGACTTCCACCGCGCTCGAATACCCGATCGACGCCAACGAATCGCCCGCGGAGGCCAAGGCGCTCTTCGCGAACGGCGGGCGCGACCGGATCCTGGTGATCGACACGCCCACGCATGCCGGCCCCCAGAAGCCCCGCACGTTCGCGGAGGGGGTCGCCATGCCCCTCGGCGTCCTGCCGTACAAGGACGGGGCCTTCGCCCAATACGGCACGGAGGTCCGTTTCTACCGGGACGCCGACGGCGACGGCCGGGCGGACCGGAAGGACGCGGTGTTGACCGGGTTCGGCGTCGAGGATTCCCATTTGTTCCCGCACCAGTTCACCCGCGCGCCGGGCGGCTGGATGCTGCTGTCCCAGGGCGCCTTCAACCATTCCAACGTCAAGGGAACCGACGGCAACGTCACCGGGTTCAACAGGACCAAGCTCGCGCGCTTCAAGCCCGGCGGCACCCGTTTCGAGACCATCGGCTGGGGTCCCTGCAACATCTGGGGCCTCGTGCTCGATCGCCACGGCGAGATGTTCATCCAGGAAGCCAACGACCAGGGCTGGCCCCTGATGCCCTTCGTCGAGGGCGGTTCGTACCCGCTCTGCGGCGACGACGTCCCCCGGCCCTACGCCCCGCCCTTCCCGAAGACCGGCGAGATGGAGATGGGCGGTACCGGCCTCAGCGGCCTCGCGTTCAGCGAGGGGAATGACAGCTTCCCCGCCCCTTGGCGCGACGTCTTCTTCGTCGCCAATCCCATCACCCGGAAGATCCAGGCCATCCGGCTCCATCGTGGCAGCGGCAGCGATGCCCCCGGCGACCAGTACGGCAATGGCTGGCAACTCGAGCACCTTCCCGACTTCGTCCTCTCGGGCGACCCGTGGTTCCGCCCCGTCGCCATTGCCTTCGGGCCCGACGGCTGTCTCTACATCGTCGACTGGTACAACGCCGTCATCTCCCACAACGAGGTTCCGCGAAACCATCCCGACCGCGACAAGACCCGCGGCCGGATCTGGCGCGTGCGCCACCGATCGCAACCCGTCCGGTCCGACATCCCGGACCTCGCCCGGATCCCGGCGTCCGAATTGCCCGCCCATCTCCGCGCCGCCAACACGTGGGAAGTCAACGCCGCCTGGCAGGAGATCGTCGACCGCAACGCCGTCGATCTCGCGCCGAAACTCGCGGCGTGGCTTTCCGACGTCTCCCTGCCCGCCGATCTCCGCATCCGCTGCCTCTGGGCGCTGGAAGGACTGGGCCGCACCGATCCCAAGGTTCTCGCGCGACTATTCTTCCAGTCCCGGCAACGATCGTTCCGCAAGGAATTGCTCCGGGTGCTCGCGGACGGCGACGCCGCCCCCAATGCCGTCGCCGCCGTCGCATCCACGGCGCTTGCCAACGCCGACCGCCTCGTCCGCCAGGAAGGCATCCGCTCGCTAGGCAAACTCCTGGATCGCGTCGCCGCCGCCACCGACCCGGCCACGCGTACCGTCCGCGAGACCGCGCTCCGCCAGTTGGTCGATGCCGGCGCCACGGCCCGCGCGGGCGATTGGCCCAAGGCACCGCAATACTTCCGGGAATTCGAACGCTATCTCGTCCGGTCGACGCTCGAGCGGCATCGCGACGCGCTGGCGGCGCTGCTCGTCCGCGTCGGCGACGACCTCGCGCCCGAGTCCCGGGCCTTTGCCGCGCTGAGCCTCGGGGGCATCGATGGCGCCCGCCAACTCGCCGCCGCCCTGCCCTCCCTCGGACGCGCGCTGGCCACCGAGGAACTCCTCCTCGTCGCGGCCGTTCCCAACGAACCCGCCGCACGCGCCACGCTCGAGGCCGCCCTTTCCATCCCGGGCTCGCTCCAGTTGCTCCACGACAACCGGGCCCGTCTCCAGGGCATCGACGGACTCCCCCCGTTGCTCGAAAACGCGGCGCGCCGGCTCGTGGCCAGCCAACCTTCCGACGCCAACGTGGACTTGCTCGTGAAGGTCGCCTCCGGGTTCCACCTCGCGGGCCTCGGTCCGGAGTTGGTCGCCGCCGCCGGCAACGGGAAGGTGACTCCCGAACGACAGGCCGCCGCATTGCGCGCCCTCCGGGAGACCGGCACCACCCCCATCGACCTGCTCAAGGGTCTGGCCGCGACCGGCGCCGACCCCGTGCGCCGCGAGGCCGTGTCCGCCCTCGCCGCCGCCAAGTCCGACGCCGCATCGGCCGCGCTCCTCGAACTCTGGCCCTCCCTCTCCCCCGCGCTCCGCCGCCCCGCGGCCGATCGCCTCGCCGGCTCGCCGGCCGGTGCCCGCCAACTCGTCGCCGCCATCGAGTCCGGCGCGATCACCCGGGACGATCTCGACGCCTACCTGCTCGACAAACTCGGCGCGGTCTTGCCCGACAACCCGGTCGTGACCCGCCTGCGCGGCGAGATCGGCGCCCTGTTCCAACCCGTCCTGCGACTCTCCGGCGCCGATGCCGACTACGTCGCCACCGACCTCAGACTCGACGGTCCGTTCACCGTCGAGTGCTGGATCCGCCCGGAGCCCGGCATCGGCAACGCCGACTCGATCCTTGGCGGGCCATCCTTCGACCTGAACTTTTTCGACGGCCATTTCCGCGCCTATCTCGGCGCCCCCACGCACGACATCGTCGTGGCGTCGAAAGCCACCGCGACCGACGTCTGGACGCACGTTGCCGTCACGCGCGACGTCGCCGGGCATTTCTCGATCCACCTGAACGGCGAACTCGACCGGACCAGCAAGGGCACCGACACGCGGGTGTTCGAGCATCTGGATGTCGGGCACTCGACGGCGGCGGGCGGCACTGCCGCCGACTTCGCGGAATTCCGGGTTTGGAACACGTGCCGGTCGGCCGACGAGATCCGCGCGACCGCGAACGTGTCGCTGCCGCCGGGCGCGCCGGGATTGCTCTACCACGGGCGCGGTGCCGAATGGGGCAAGCTCTCCGGTGGCGCGCGGATCGAACGCACGTCGGACGTCCCGCCGGTGATCGGCGACGCGGAATACCGGGAATTGGAGACCAAGTTCGCGCGTTTCCGGACCCTCGCGGCCCGCGGCGGGGACCCCGGCCATGGCCGCCAGGTCTTCGCCGCGACCTGCGCCGTTTGCCATAGCCTCGGGGGACAGGGTGGCAAGATCGGGCCAGCCCTCGACGGTGGCGGCGCGCATGGACTCGAAGCCGTGCTCCGGAACGTGATCACGCCCAACGCCGCCATGGAGGCCGGCTACCGCCGCTTCCGCGTGGAGACGAAGTCGGGCGACGTCGTCGAGGGCATGCTGGCCGCGCAGGACGCCGCGTCGGTGACCGTCCGGCAGCCGAACACCGAGGACCAGAAGTTCCCGCGGGCGGAGTTGAAACGCGCGTCGTTCCAACGCGGCTCGGTCATGCCGGAGGGTTTGCTCGAAGGCCTGTCGGGGAAAGACGCCGCGGACCTGCTGTCCTTCGTGCTGACGCTGAAATGAAGGCTCAGAGCCGGAGGAAGATCCCGCGCCGGTAGAGAAAGCGCGCGAACAAGAGCATCAGGAGCAACGAGCCGATCGCGATCGCCGGCGGGCCGCCCGCTCCCAGCCATTCCTTCACCGGCCCGCCCAGGACGCGCTCCGCGATGGCGCGGTAGCCGCCATTGGTCCCGAGGATGTTCGCGGACAGGTAGACGGGCAGCGCGTTCATGCCGATCCACAGGAAGGGCGGCGTCCACCAACGCACCTTCCACACGTCGACGACCTGGTGGAACCCCGCGAGGAGGATCAGGCTCCAGCCACCCGCGACGAACACGAACGAGGAACTCCAGATCTTCTTGATGATCGGGAACTCGTGTCCCCAGAGCAGGCCGATGGCCAGCACCACCATGCCCGCGATCGCCAGATAAACGCTCTTTCCCGTGGGCGGCAGGTCGGTGCGGCGGAGCAACAGACCGGCGAACGCCCCGAGCAGGCAGGTGCCGATCGCCGGGAACGTGCTCAGGATGCCCTCGGGGTCCCAGTACTTGTCCCACTTCTTGCCCGGCAGATGCTCGAAATCGAAATGGTTTGCGACGTTGTACCCCGGCTCGTACATGCCGCGCACGCGGTTGGTGGTCGCGAAATAGAGTTCGCGGGCGCCCTTCCCGCCCCGTTCGGCCGAGAGTCTCTCGACGACCTCGGTCTGGAGGCGGATGTCGCGGATCGGCACCCGGGCCATCATCGCCCAGTAGCCCAGCAGCAGTCCGGCCCACGCGGCCACCAAGGCGCGCAGGGGCAGCAGCAGGAACAGGACGCCGGCCCCGGTGTACGCGAGCGCGATCCGGTTGAGGACGCCGAGCCACCGCACGTTCTCGAGTCCGTCCTTGAATCCCCCCGAATAGAACACGCCGACGAGATACAACAGCAACCCGCGCCCGAGCACGCGCCGCAAGGCCTGGGCCCGTCCCCCGCTCTCCTTCGCCTTCGAAAGCGAAAACACCATCGACACCCCCGCGATGAACACGAACAGCGGGAAAATCATGTCGTAGAAGTGGAACCCGGCCCACTCCACGTGCGAGAGCTGCTGCCGCACGGTCCCCAGCACCGTGCCCTCTTCCGCCTTGCCCAAGGCCGACACCAGGCTGGCTCCCCCGACGATCCAGAACATGTCGAAACCCCGCAGGACATCGAGCGAGACGAGGCGTCGCGTGCCATCCGCGGCGGCGGACAACGTTTCCGGCACGGGCATGGCACGATCGTTGGTCACGGGGGGCGGCATGGGATTCCTAGAGTCGGAAATAGAGGCGTCGGCGGTGGAGCGAGCGCGCGAAAAGGACCGCCCAACCCATGCCGGCGAGGGCCAGGACGAGACTGCCGAGGTTCGGCACCCAACCGTCGAAGAAGGCCGCGACCGGCCCGCCGGCCACCCGCTGGGCGAGGTTGTCGAAGTTGACCAGGTTGCCGGCGAGATACACGGCGATGGGGTTCAGGCCGATCCAGACGAAGGGCTGGCACCAGCGTTGCCATCCCCGGACATCGACCAGGTAGTAGAACGCGCCGAGCAACAGCGCGCTGTAACCCCCGGCCACGAGCACGTACGACGAGGTCCACAGTTTCTTGATGACGGGGAACTGCGAATCCCAGGCCCAGCCCAGCGCCACGAGGACCACCCCGGCGACCAGCAACGTCGCGGCACGGCGCACCGGCGTGCGCTTCTCGTCCTTCAGGAACCAACCGGCGAACATGCCGAGCAGGCACGAGGCGACCGCGGGGAACGTGCTGAGGATGCCTTCGGGGTCGTAGTACTTGTCCCATTTCCGCCACGGCAGGTATTGGAAATCGAAATGGTTTACCACGTTGTAG
>WBXI01000013.1 GCA_008933025.1 Verrucomicrobiota bacterium | reverse complement strand
GCCCTCCTGGCCGAGATCTCCGAGGAATGGGAAACCGGAAAAATCTACCTCGGCATGGTCCCCTCAAATCCATCCACGAACTAATGCCCGCCGAAATTACAGAAAGAAAATTGCGCGGCCCCGCGATTCCGAGGGCCGAGCCCCGGTCCACCCATGCGGGAAGTTCCAGCACGCCCAGATGCGACCAGAAAACCCATAGCGCACAGGCAAACCGGATCGAATCGAGGCCCGCGATCCGGGATCCCGGACCCGGGGCGGGGGATGCGTTCGTGTTCGCGGACATGGGTGGAATCTCGCTCCGGCCGCCGAAGCCTGTCGTGGAACGGACGCGAAGGAAAGGGCGCTGCGGGACATTGCCGTGGCGGGGTCGCGCCATCGCGGTGTTGGGGTCGGCCGCTTGGTTGGTTCGATGGGGAGTCGGGGCTTCCCAAGGCGGGTTCGCTGTGGTTGGTTAGGAGCGTCCCCGAATCAATGCCCCGGAACGTGCCGTCCCGACGGATGGCGTCGAAGCCCGGGCCGACCTGTCTCCAGCCATGCCGCTTACCCAATTGCGAACCCAACCGGAATCGGTGGAGGTTGCGGGCGTCCACCTCAAGTGCCTCATGTGTTCCCACGAGTCCTTCCACCGTCGGAAGACACACTTCGATACCGCCCTGATCGGCGGGTTGAACCCGGAGTGGTCCGACAGCCAAGGCTACTGCATGATCTGCAGTCGCTGCGGCTACATCCATTGGTTCATGCCGCCCAAATAGGGGCGTCGTGGGGCGGTGGACCGCGACCGGTGCCGGAATGCCGTGCTGGGCAGGGCGACGGCACTCCGGGCCGTGTGTTTTTCGGGGCCGCGGTTCTTTCCTTTGCCAGTTTCCCGCCGGTGCCGTTATAAGGTGCGCCCGCGCCGTATGTCGCACCGCCAATCTTCAGAACCCGCCGCCGCCGGTCGTCGACCATTCCGGAAACTGATGGCCGCGAACCGGTCCGAGATCGCGATCCGGATTTTCCGCGCCGCCAACGAACTCGGCGTCCGCACCGTCGCCGTCTTCGCGCAGGAGGACCGCTTCTGCATGCACCGCTTCAAGGCGGACGAGGCCTACCTCGTCGGCCAGGGGCGCGGTCCGGTCGCCGCCTACCTCGACATCGATGGGATCGTCGCCATCGCCAAGGCCAGCGGCGTGGACGCCATCCATCCCGGGTACGGTTTCCTGAGCGAAAACGCGGCGTTCGCGAAGGCGTGCGGCGACGCGGGCATCACCTTTGTCGGCCCGCGGCCCGAGTTGCTGGAGATGATGGGCGACAAGACGGCGGCGCGCGCGTTGGCCCAGCGGATCAACGTGCCGGTGCTCCCGGGAACCGAGGAGCCGATCACCGACCGGGACGAGGCGATGAAAGTCGCGCGCCAGATCGGATTCCCGCTGATCATCAAGGCGGCGTTCGGCGGCGGCGGGCGCGGCATGCGGGTGGTCCCGAAGCCCGGGGATCTGTCCAACCTTCTCGACGAAGCGCAGGCGGAGGCGGGACGGGCCTTTGGCAATCCGGCGGTTTTCCTCGAGAAATACATTCCGCGCGCGAAACACATCGAGGTCCAGATCCTCGGCGACCGCCACGGGAACGTGATCCACCTGCACGAGCGCGATTGCTCGGTGCAACGCCGGCACCAGAAGGTCGTCGAGGTCGCCCCCAGCTTCGGGCTCCCCGACGGGGTGGTGAAGGAGTTGTGCGACGCCGCCGCCCGCATGGCGCGGGAGATCCGGTACGACAACGCCGGCACCATCGAGTTCCTCTACGATCTCGACCGCCACGAGTGGTTCTTCATCGAGATGAACCCCCGCATCCAGGTCGAGCACACGGTCACCGAGGTGATCACCGGCCTGGACTTGGTCCGTGCCCAGATCCTCGTTGCCAGCGGCCACGCGCTGCATTCGCCGGAAGTCGGCATGCCGCTCCAGGACCAGGTCGCCCGCAACGGCTACGCCATCCAGTGCCGCGTCACCACCGAGGATCCCGAGAACAAGTTCACCCCGGACTACGGCAAGCTCCTCGCCTACCGCTCGCCGGGCGGGTTCGGCATCCGGCTCGACGGTGGCATGGGCTATTCGGGCGCGGTCATCACGCCGTTCTACGATTCCATGCTGGTGAAGGTCATTGCCAGCGGCCAGAGCTACCCGATCGCCTGCGACCGCATGCACCGGGCGTTGTCGGAATTCCGCATCCGCGGCGTGAAGACCAACATCCCGTTCCTCGAGAACGTGATCGGGAACGGCACGTTCCGTTCCGGCCAGGCCACCACGACGCTGATCGACACGACGCCGGAGTTGTTCGCGTTCAAACCGAAGCGCGACCGGGCCACCAAGCTGCTGAATTTCATCGGCAACGTCCTGGTGAACGGCAACCCGCACGCGAAGGGTTACCGTCCCGCCAAGCCGTTCGACCTGCCGGTAGTCCCCAAGTCCGATCCCGCCGCGCCGATTCCCCCGGGCACGCGCGATCTGTTGCTGGAGATGGGCGCCGAGAAGTTCGCGGAATGGATCGGGCGCCAGAAGCGGTTGCTGGTGACCGACACGACGTTCCGGGACGCGCACCAGTCGCTGATGGCGACGCGGGTGCGCACCTACGACATGCTGGCGTGCGCGGACGCGCTGGCGCAGCGGTTGGGCGACGCGAAGACGGGGTTGTTCTCGCTGGAGATGTGGGGTGGTGCGACCTTCGACACCTCGATGCGTTTTCTGGGCGAGGATCCCTGGGAACGCCTGCGCGACCTGCGCCAGCGCATCCCGAACATCTGTTTCCAGATGCTCTTCCGCGGTTCCAACGCCGTCGGCTACTCGAATTATCCCGAGAACGTCGTCGCCGGATTCGTGCACCACGCGGCGGCGGCGGGCATGGACATCTTCCGGATTTTCGACTCGCTCAACTACCTGCGGAACCTGCGCGTGGCCATGGAAGCGGTCCGCGGCACCCACGCCGTCTGCGAGGCCGCCATCTGCTACACCGGCGACATCCTGGACCCTTCCCGCGAGAAGTACTCGTTGAAGTACTACGTGAAGCTGGCGAAGGAACTCGAACGCATGGGCGCCCACGTCCTTGCCATCAAGGGCATGGCCGGACTGTGTCGTCCCCTTGCCGCCCGGCGTCTGGTGAAGGCGCTGAAGGACGAGGTCGGCCTGCCCATCCATTTCCACACCCACGACACCGCCGGGGTCCAGGCCTCCGCCGTGCTCAATGCCTGCGATGCCGGGGTCGACATCGTCGATCTCGCCGTGGCGTCGATGTCGGGCAGCACCTCGCAGCCCAACCTGAACTCGGTGGCGACCGCGCTGCAGCACGCGCCGCGCGACACCAAGCTGGACGTGGCGACGCTCAACGAGTTTGCGGATTACTGGGAGAAGGCCCGCGAGATCTACGCGCCGTTCGACACCGCGCCCAAGACGGGTTCCGCCGAGGTCTACCTGCACGAGATGCCGGGCGGCCAGTACACGAATCTCAAGGAACAGGCCGCCAGCATGGGGGTTTCCCACCGCTGGTCCGAGATCGCCCGCACCTACGCCGAGGTCAACCAACTGTTCGGCGACATCGTCAAGGTCACCCCGTCCAGCAAGGTCGTCGGCGACATGGCGCTGTTCCTCTTCAGCCGCGGCATCCGGCCCGCGGACGTCGTCAATCTCGAGCCCGGCGTGACGCCGTTTCCCGAGAGCGTGGTCGACATGCTGTCCGGCGGGCTCGGGTGGCCCGAGGGTGGATGGCCCGCCGATGTTTCCCGGGTCGTCCTGGGCGAGAAACGCGCCGCCGAGGCCCGCCGCAACTACGAGAAGGGCGTCGTGCCCGGTGCCGTCGCCGTTCCCGCCGACTTCGACAAGTTGCGCGAGGAACTCGCCGGCAAACTCAAGCGCGCGGCGACCGACGACGAGGTGTTCTCGTACCTGATGTATCCGCAGGTGTTCCTCGAGTTCGCCAAGCAACAGCGCGAGTTCGGCGATACCAGCGTGTTGCCGACGCCGACGTTTTTCTACGGGCTCCGGACCGGCGAGGAGATCAGCGTCCGCATCGAGGTGGGCAAGACCCTGATCGTGAAGCTCATCAATGTGAGCGAGCCGGACAAGGACGGCCGCCGCACGGTGAATTTCGAACTGAACGGCATCACCCGCGAGGCCCACATCACCGACCGCAAGGTCGCGCCCCAGGTGAAGACGCGGCCGAAGGTGGACCTTGCCGACCCCCTGCAGGTCGGCGCGCCCATCCCGGGCCTCATCGCGAGCATCTCGGTCACCGTCGGGCAAAAAGTCGCGAAGGGCGACCGCCTGCTCATGATGGAAGCCATGAAGATGCAGACCACCGTCACCGCGCCCGTCGACGGCGTGGTCGACGCGTTGTCGGCCCAGGTGGGCGACACCGTGGAGAGCAAGGACCTGCTGGTGCGGTTGCGGGCCTAGGGCCGGGGAGCGCGGACCGAAAGGGGGAGGGCTTCGGACCCTACGGGTTCGATTCCCTCGCGAATTCCTCGCGGCGTCGCAGGATGAACGCCACCAGATCCCAACGCTGTTCCTCGGTCGTCGTCGCCGCGAACGACGCCATCGGCGTCCCGTCGATCCCGTTGAGGATCGCCCGGTAGAGGTCCTTCGGTCCGGGCCCGGAACGGGCGGACGGTTGGCGCAGGTCGGCCGGTGGGGCGGGTTGGTCCCACTGGTCCACCAACCGCGCGGCATCCGGACCTTTCCCGTCGGCCGCGGGCCCGTGGCAGGGCGCGCACAACACGGCGAAGCGAGCGGCCCCCGACGCGGCGTGGGGAACGCGCTCGGAATCCCCGTTCATCCAACCGGGGACCGGCGGCAGTTCCATCGACGGCGCGTGGTTGGTGGCCCAGTGCCAGCGGGACGACAGGGTCTTCACGTAGGCAATCGCGGCACGCACGTCCCGGTCCGGCATGGCCACGAATGCCGGCATGGAAGTGCCGGCGAGGCCGCCGCGGAGGATCCGCTCGAGATCGGCGTCGGTGGGTAGTTTTCCGGGAGGCGACGTGTGGTATTTGAAGACGCCGGCCGTGAGGCGGCGCGGTTTGGGAAACATGTCCCTGGCCAGCTCGCCGCGTCCGTCGCCCCAACGCCCGTGGCATGCCTGGCAATTCCGTTCGTAGACGTAGCGTCCCTGGAGCACCAGTTCCCGGTCGGGATCGGGCAGGCGGCCGGCCGGGGCGTTGGTGTCGGGTCCCGCCCCAAGGGCGAGCACGCCCACCGCGAGGCCGGCGATGGCGGCGCAAACCCGGCGCGGTCCGGCGTGGGGGTTGTGCGTGGGAGCCTGGATGTTCATGCGGCGCGCGGGGGCAGGTTGGCATTCGCCGCGGCGGCGAGGGAGCGGATTCATGGCGCGGCGATTGCCCGCCCAAGGTCCCGCCCTTCGCCGCTTGCGCGGCCCCAGCCCTTTTGGAACCGTGCCGGCCCGATTTATGGGACACATCAAGCTGCACATTCCCGGTCCGGTCGAAGTGAGCCCCAAGACCTTCGAGGCGCTCTGCCGGCCGATGATCGGCCACCGGGGCCAAGGGTTCAAAGACCTGTACGCGCGCATCCAGCCCCAGCTCCAGACGCTGCTCGGCACCCGCCAACTCGTGTACCTGTCCACTTCCAGCGCCTGGGGCGTCATGGAAGGGGCCCTCCGCAACCTGACCTCGAAAAAGGTCCTCAATTGCATGTGCGGCGCGTTTTCCGACAAGTGGTTCGACGTCGCCAAACGCTGCGGCAAGGAAGCCGACGCCCTTCAGGTTCCCTGGGGCTCCCCGATCCGCGCCGAACAGATCGACGCCAAGCTGGCCACGGGCCAGTTCGACTCGCTCACGCTGATCCACAACGAGACCAGCACCGGCACCATGAGCCCGCTCTCCGACGTCGCCGCGCTCAAGGCCAGATATCCCGACGTGATGTTCATCGTCGACGCCGTCAGTTCGATGACCGCGGTGCCGCTCGGTTTCGACGCGCTGGGCATCGACGTCTTGCTGGCCGGAACCCAGAAGGCGTTCGCGCTGCCCCCGGGGCTCGCCGTGTTCGTGGCGTCGCCCGCCGCGCTCGCGAAGGCCGCGACCGCCAAGGATCGTGGCTATTACTTCGACTTCGTGGAGTTCGAGAAGAACGCGAGGGACAGCATGACGCCCAGCACGCCGGCGATCCCGCACATCTACGCGTTGTCGTCGAAGCTCGACGAGTTCTTCGCCGAGGGTCTCGAGGCGCGCTACGCGCGTCATGGACGCACCAACGGGATGCTCCGCGACTGGGCCGCGCGCAACGGCTTCACGCTGTTCCCGGAGCCCGGCTTCGAGTCGCGCACGCTCGTCTGCGTGAACAACGGCGCCCGCCCGGAAGGCCGGGTGATCGACGTCGCCAAGTTCCAGAAGCTCGTGAAGGACCAGGGCATCCTGATCGACGGCGGCTACGGCAAGATCAAGGGCACCACGTTCCGCATCTCGAACATGGGCGACGAGACCGAGGCCACCATCGGCGCGCTCATCGCGATCCTCGACGGCGCGCTCGCCAAGCTCTGAGGCGCGGGCGGGGGGACGAGGAGGCAAGGGCACGGGGGCAAGCGGAGACCGTTCTCCCTTGCCCCATCGCACCCGTCCCTTGCCCGCCTACTTCAACTCCCAGCTTTCCCCGAAGAATCCCGCGGCGGGAATTTCCCCGGGGAAGCGCGACGTCGCCGGCGTGCCGATGTCGATGATCGCCCAGTCGGGCAGCTTCGAGGTCTGCCGGGCGTTGTTCAGGTAGTCGTACTCGCGGAAGGTGAACCCGCTGTTCACCACGACGTAGTGTTCCGGGTTCAGGGGGTTCGGGAAGACCAGCACCGGCACGTGGCGGTCCGCCGGATAGGTCTTGTCCTTCACCACCACGCCCGCCGCGGTCCATTTCACCGGCAGTTTGTCCGCGATCCGCGCGAGCAACCGGTTGCTTTGGGGATCGCCCCACAGCACCAGGTTGGATTCCGCGATGTCCCGGTCGGAGATCTCGCTGTCTTTCTTCGCGGGTGCCTCGCCCCGGAAATGCCGGCGCCAATGCTCGATCGCATGCGCGGATTCCGCCGCGGTCCATGCACCGACCTTCTCGTTCAGCGGCGTGCCGGTGGGCAACACCATGAGGAATCGATCCATGAACGCGTCGTCGATCGGTCCCTGCAGTCCGTGGCGTTTGCGGGGACTCCCTCCCGGGAAAGGCCCCGCTTCCCAGTGCCCGCCGTCGCCGCGATGGAACGACGCGTGCCACGAACGGTCCGAACCCGCCTTGCCTCCCGAAAGGGTGTCGTCGCCGATCCGCACTTCGACCGGTCGCGTGGGGTCGAACGGAGCCTCGCCGGGGCCGATGTCGAAGGTGACCGCGGTGATGTTCGCCAGACTGGCGCGAACCCCCTGCCCGACGAGCGTCGCGTCCACCCGGGCCGGTTCCCAGTGCTCGCCGAGGGCATCGACCTGCACCCAGGCCTGGCGCGGGTACCGCAGGGTGTGCGTCACGAAATGCACCTCGCGCGGGACCCGCACGCGGCCATGCATGGCGAGCGCGTCGATGCGCCGGTTGAGCTCGGCCTTGGTGGTGGGTTCGTAGCGATGGCCCGTCTTGGGCCCGACGAGATGGGTCATCTCGAGATGTTCGGCCGCCATGGCCTTCTCCATCGCGCGGGCGGCCTGGATCTGGCTGTCGTCCTCGCCGCTGTAGACCACGAGCGGGACCATGCGGGTGTTGAGGGCCTGCGCGGTCGAGTCATACATCCGCCAGAGCTTTTGCTCCCATTCGTGGGGTTGGAGCGTCTCCTTCTGGAAGACCTTGAGGAAGTCCGCGGTCTCGCTGAAACCCGCGCCCGGCGCGGCCGCCGCCCAAAGCGACGCATGGTGGGTCGTCATGTGCCAGCAGGCCGCGCCGCCCAGCGAAAACCCCCGCACCACCATCCGGTCCTCGTCGATCGGATACAGCTTCCGCACGTCGGCAAGGGCCTCGAAGAAGTCGGTCTCGCCCGCGAAACGCGATCCGTTGCAGTAGCGCCCGTAGAGATGGAGGACGATCGTGTCGGCCGGCGCGAACTCGCCCGGATTGCGGAGGCGATCCTGGATGAACGACAGTTCGGTGAGCGTCTCGCCGCGTCCGTGGAACCAGAAATCCAGGCGCCAACGGCGCCCGCTGTTCGCCGTGTACGACGGCGGCACCACCAGTCCGTAGGGCTGCACCGAGCCGTCGATGCGCGAGGTGTAGCCGCGCACCACCAGCCCGGTGGCCGATTGCCACGGGATCTGTCCGGCCCGCAAAGCGGCCAGGCGCTCGTTGGCGACGCGCAATTCCGCGCGGGCCGAGGCGACCTCGTTGGTCCGGAAGATTTCGTCGTATCGCAGCGCCCAATCGACGGCTTTGTGGAACACGCGGACGTCGGGCAACCGGGCTGCCAGGGTCGGCTTGTCCCCGAATTCGCGGGCAGCCGCGGCGAGATCGACGCCCAGTTTCTCGACTTCGCCGGCGAGTTCCCGGCGGTCCGAATCGGCGATCTTGATGCCGGCGGGCGGTTGGCGCCGCACCGTGTCGGGTCGGTTGTCGGCCAAGCCGTCGGCGCGGGCCGCCGGGAAGAGCAACGAGCCCAGCAAGAGGGCGAGCGCGGGGTTTCTCATGGAGTGGCGAGACTGCAACGCACGGCGGGGAAGCCGGCAAGGATGGAACGCGCCGGGCGCATCGTGATCCTGCCCCCGCCCGGGGCACCCCTGCGGTGCTGCTGCTCGCCCGCGGGGACGTCACGAATCTTGCCGCCGGCGCGAAATCGCGCGAATGATCGGGCGTCCGGCAAGGCGCCCGTTCCATGGCGCGCCAACCGGGACGCACCCGCAGGGGTGACGGGGAATCGGGAAAGGCGAATCACCATGCGAACCGGGGTCGTGGCCTTGGTGGCCGCAATGATGGCGGGCGGTGCCGGCTTTTGGGTCGGACAACACCACGCGATTCCCGCGACGGCAACGGCATCGGTTTCCAACGGGGCCACCGGCGCGACCGGCGTCGTGGTCCCGCTGTCCGGTGGCGCCTCGGGCCTGCGCCGCGATCTGGAAGCGGAACTGCGCGCCGTCCTGCGCCATTCGCCCGAACGGCGCTGGCAGAAACTCCGGGACCTCGCGCGGTCGTTGCGACCCGGCGACGTTCCGGGCGCCATCGAGGTGTCCGAGCGGATCCTTCCTCCCGCGCTTCGCGACGCATTCCTGTACCTGGCCGTCGAGGGATGGGCATTGCAGGATCCGGACGCGGTCCTCCAGTACGCGCGGCGCTTCAAGAACCCACGGGAACGGATCGGTGTCTGCCGCGAGGCGTTGAGGGAATTGGCCCGGCGGGACGTCCACGCGGCACAGGCGTGGATCGATGCATTGCCGTCCGCGGTCGACCGGCGCGAATTGATGCCGGCCCTTCTCGCGGGGTTGGCGGAGGTGGACCCCAAGGCGGCGTTCGAGCGGTTGAAGTCGCTGCCGCCGGGGCAACGGCGCGCGGCACGGAACCTCGTGCTGCAAACCCTTGCCTCGAGCGATCCCCGGCAGGCGGCGAAACTTGCCTTGGCCGAGGGTTCGGCGAGCGGCGTCGACGAAGGGTTGGCCCGCGTGCTCCAAACGTGGACGGGCGACGACCCGAAAGCCGCGGTGGAATGGGTGCGGGCACTGCCCGACGGGAGCATCAAGCGTCGCGCGATGCGGGATGCCGTGCAGCGGATGGCGGGGCAGGACCCGAAAGTGGCGATGGATTTGGTCTACCAGTTGCCGGGCGGCAACGAGCGCACGGGGGCGTTGCAGGCCATATTCCAGGGATTCGCCGACCGCGATCCCGAGGGCGCCCGGGCGGCCTTGGAGCGGATTTCCAACCCGAACGATCGGGCGATTGCCGAGGACGCGCTGGCGCAGGGTTTGGCGGGGTCCGATCCGGTGGCCGCCGCGGAGTTGCTGAAGTCGATCAAACAACCGGGCGCGGACCGTGCCTGGGCTTTCCAGAACGTGGGCGCGGAATTTGCCCGCAAGGATCCCCGGGCGGCGCTCGCGTGGGCGCAGGCGCTGCCGCCGGGACCCGCCCGTTCGCAGGCACTGGCGGGAGTGGTCGGAGGCATGGTCGAGTCGGACCCCCAGGCGGCGGCGGCCCAGGCCTTGCAGTTGCCCGCGGGCGAGGGGAGGAACGCCGCCGTCAACGCATTGCTGCAGCGTTGGGTGACCCAGGATCCGGACGGCGCGCTGGGTTGGGCGAAGCAACTCCCGCCGGATGCCCTCCGGCGCGACGGATTGCGAAACCTCCTGTGGCAGATGCGCGAAATCGACCCGAGGCATCTCGCCGATTTCTTCGTCGGTTTGCCCGCGGGGGAGTCGCAACAGCAATTGGTCGGCGATCTCGCCGGACGTTGGGCGGACATCGATGCCGACACGGCGGTGGCGTGGGCCCGGCAGTTGCCGGAGGGGCGCGCGCGCGACGTGGCGATGGCGCAGGTCTCGCAGCAATGGGCCACCCAGAATCCCCGGGAAGCCGGCGCCTACGCCCTGGGATTGCCCCCGGGCGAGGCGCGCGACCGGATGCTGGGGACCCTCGCCGATCGCTGGGGCAACGCCGATCCGCGCAAGGCCGCGGAATTCGCGCTCGAGTTGGGTCCGGGCAAATCGCGCGGCGACATGCTGCGCGGGGTGCTCGGCAACTGGGCGGCGCAGGATCTCCAGGCGGCGGTGGCTTTTCTCGGGAAGCTTCCCGACGACGTCGGCCGCGATGCGCTCTACGAACCGCTGGCGGCGCGCTGGGCCGCCACGGATTCGGCGGGGGCGGTCGCGTGGGCCCAATCCTTGCCGGCGGGCGACGGGCGTTCGGCCGCGTTGGCCAGCGCGCTGGGCGCATGGGCCGGGCAATCGCCCCAGGAGGCCGCCCGTTATGTCGCCGAATTGCCCGCGGGCGCGGCACAGGAACAGGCGGTGGCCGCCATCATGGGAACCTATGCGCGCGCCGATCCCCGGGCCGCGGCGCGATGGATCGCTGCTTTCCCCGAGGGCCCCGTGCGTGCGAACGCCCAGACCACCCTGGTTGCCCAATGGGCCCGGGAAGATCCCGCGGCCACCGCCACATGGCTGAACGGATTGCACGAAAGCGAATCGCGGCAGTCGGCCATCGTCGCCTTCGCCGGCCAGATGGCCGACCAGGAACCGGAGGTGGCATGGACCTGGGCCGGCGCGATTGCCGACGATGCCCAGCGTGTCGCCCAACTCGAGGCCGCCGCGCGGAACTGGATCCGCCACGAACCCACCCGCGCGGCCGCCGCCATCCGCGGAAGTTCCCTGCCGCCGGAGGTCGTCGCGCGCCTGTTGAAACCCGCCGAATGATCAACCCCGCGCCCGCGGGCGTCGGCCCAATGCCGCGGCGAGCGACACGAATTCGCCGAGGTTCTCCACCGTGACCAGGCCGACCACGCGGCCATGGTCGACGATTGGCACCGTGGTCGTGCCGTCTTCCGCCTCCTGCATCGCGCGCAGGACCGTTTCCAGGGCCGCGTCCGGCGAGGCCGTGGCAAACCGGGTGCGCATGACCTCCCGCACCAACGTCTCGGGTCCGCGGTCGCGGAGCGCCGGCAGGAGATCCTCGTGGCGCAGCAAGCCGACGAGTTCGTCCTGGGCGACGACCGGAAAATCCCGCTGGGAGCCCGCCAATACCGCCCGGGAGGCATCGTCCAGGGTGTCGAAAGGCCCCAGCACCCGGAAATCCGTGAGCATCGCCGAACGGACCGGGACGCCGTGGACGATGGACGTGGTTTGGGCCGCGGCGGCCTCGCGACCGGCCCCGATCCACACGAAGATGGCGATGAAGAGCAGGAGATTGTTGCCGGGGAGGTAGAGGCCGGCCGCGGCGAACAGGATGGCCATGACCCGTCCGATCACGGCCGCGATGCGGGTGGCGCGGACGCGGTCGCCGCGCCACGACAGGAGCGCCCGCAGCACCCGGCCGCCGTCCATGGGAAAGGCGGGGAGCAGGTTGAACAGCAAGAGCGAGACGTTCGCGGCAAGGAGGATGGGGACCAGATCGCCCTGGAGCCCGTCGAGGTCGAGGGACTCGAATCCCGTCCGACGGAAGCCCATCCAGGCCGCCAACCCCGCCCCGATGACGACGTTCACGGCCGGACCCGCGACCGCGATCAGCAGTTCCTCGCGCGGGTTGTTCCCGGTGCTTTCCATGCTCGCGACCCCCCCGATGGGGAGCAGGGTGACGTCGCGGGTGCGGATGCCGAACCGGCGCGCCATCAGCACGTGGCCGAACTCGTGGAGCAGCACGCAGGCAAACAGCGCGACGATGACCACGACGGCGTGGACCGCGGCCCGGGGATCGCCGGATTCCTGCCAGCCCGAGAAGGCCCAGAACGCGAGCCATGGCAGGAACGTCAGGTGGAGACGCACCTGGGTTCCGAAAAGGCGACCGATCGGGAAGGACCAACCCATGGATCGAGCGTGCGCCTTCGGCGGGCTTCGTGCAAACCGGACTCTGGTCTTCCCGTGGCCGCCGTAGTCGCCGGGCGGACCGTCGAAGGGGGTGGAATCCACCGGGCCTCGGCGGCCATGGCCCCCGCCGGCAACGGGCGTCCATACAAAGCCTGTTCCTTCGCGGGCGCATTGGTAGCCTCCGCCCCCGATGCGCAAGACTCGGATCATTGCCACCCTCGGGCCAGCCACGGAATCCCCGGAAATGCTGGGCAAGATGCTGGACGCGGGCGTCGACATCTTTCGCCTCAACATGAGCCATGCCCGCCACGACTGGGTGCGGCGCGTGGTCCCGGAGATCCGCCGACTCGGACGCCTACGCGGATTGATCCCGGGCATCCTCATGGACACCCAGGGCCCGTCCATTCGCACCGGGGACGTTCCCGAACGCATCCCGCTCGCGGCGGGCGAACGCTTTGTCTTCACCGTGGGCGACGCGGTGGTCCCGCCGGGCACCAAAGGCACGAGCGTCAATTACCCCGACTTCGTCACCGACGTCCGGGCGGGCGACACGCTGATCATCGACAACGGCGAGATGAAGATGCGGGTCGTGGCGACCCATCCGGACCGGGTCGAATGCGAGGTGATGACCGTGGGAGGCCTCGGTAGCCGGCGCCACATCAACCTGCCGGGCGTGCGCGTCAGCCTCCCGGCCCTGACCGAAAAGGACCGCGCCGACGTGAAGCTTGGGCTCGAACTCGGCGTGGATTACGTCGCGCTGAGTTTCGTCCGGGACCCGGCGGACATCGCCATGTTGCGCGCCTGCCTCCACGGCACGTCGCACCCGCCGCAGATCGTCGCCAAGATCGAGCACCAGTTCGCGGTGGACCATTTCGAGGCCATCGCGCGGGATTCCGACGCGGTGATGGTGGCGCGGGGCGACCTGGGAATCGAATGCCCGTACGAGGAGTTGCCGATCATCCAGCGGCGGATCGTGAAGACCTGCCAGCGGATCGGCCGGCCGGTGATCGTGGCGACGCACATGCTGGAAAGCATGATCGAGAACCCGCTACCGACGCGTGCGGAGATCACCGACGTGGCCAACGCGGTGTTCGAGCAGGCGGATGCCATCATGCTGAGCGGCGAGACCACGGTGGGACGCCAACCCATGGCGTGCGTCGAGGTGATGGACCGGATCGCGCGGCGGATCGAGCGCAGCGGCGGGGCCGGATACCATGCCGAGGCGGAGCTGACGCAACCGCGGCAGAAATTGGTCCGGAGCGCGGTGATGCTCGCGGACAATCTGCGGGCGGCGGCGATCCTGGTGTTCACGAGGAACGGCAAGTTGGCCCGCTACACCAGTTGGATGAGGCCGTCGTTCTCGCCGATCTACGCGTTTTGCGACCGCGAACCCCTCGCGGCGCAGTTGAAACTCCTGCGCGGGGTGACCCCGATCGTGTTGCCGTCCTCGCACGACGATCCCGACGGCTCCGTGGACGGGGCCATCCTTCGCCTCATGCGTGGGCACCGGCTGAAGCGCGGGGATACGGTGGTGATCCTGGTGCCCCACGCGACCTCCAACGACCGCGAGGTGGACTCCGTGAAGATGCACGTGGTCTGAACCCGCCGTCCCCGGGCGTGGTGGGACGGCGGACCCCGGGGGCGGTGTCGCGTGCGCCCCGTGGACCACAAGCCGGCCGTGCCGGGATGCTTTCCAAAGCTCCGGCCGGTCCGTAACCTCGGCCCCATGTCCGACTCGTCGCCGTCGATTGCCAAATGGCCTTTTCTGCTGGGTGATTTCTGCGTCCTGGCGGCGGCCGCGGTGCTGGCCTGGATGGCCCACTCGGGCGAGTTGCCCTGGAGTCTGGGCTTGGGCGCGGTGCTGGCCGCGGCCGTCGCCATCGGGGCCTGGATCCTCGTCACCCCGTTCCTGCGGGAGCACGAAGGGCGCCTGAAGTTGCTCGAGCAAGCCGGCCTGGCGAACACCCTGGCCCAGATCCGGCAACTCGGCGGCGTCGCCGATTCCGTCGTCGCGTCCGGCAACCAGATGGCCGCCAGCCAGCAGTCCCTGCGTCTGGCCAACGAGGCCGCCCGGTCCCTCATGGACGAAATGCACGCCGAGCGCCGCGCCTTCATGGAGTTCATCCAGAAACGCGACGACCAGGAACGCCAGACGTTGCGGCTCGAGGTCGACAAACTCCGGCGCGGCGAGGAGGAATCCTTCAAGGTCATCTGCCACCTGCTCGACCACAACTACGCGGTCTTTCTTGCCGGGCTCCGGTCCGGCCAACCCGAGCTCGCCCAGCAGCTCGGGAATTTTCGGGCCACTTGCCTCGATGCCGTGCGCCGCGTCGGCATCGTCTCCCACGAGGCGCAGCCGGGGGAACCGTTCAATCCCGAGTTCCACCAGACCGCCGATGGAGAACCGCCCGCGCCCGACGCGCGGGTCGCCGGGACCATCGCCTGCGGTTACACCATCCGCGGCCTGCCCGTGCGGCCCATCATCGTCCAGGTCGAGATCCCCCCGACGACGGCGGATGCCGGTGGGTCGGAAGATTCCGGGCCCGCGAGCGCGTCGTGATGGCCGGTGGACCGCGTCAGCGGGCCCCCGCCGGATTGCGATCCAGCCAACGCCGGATGTTGTCCGCCTGCGGGTGCGCCGGCGAGAGGGCAAGGACCCGTTCGTACTCGCGGCGCGCCTGGGCGGCGTCCTCGAGATCCCCGGCATACAACGCCGCGAGCGCGAGGTGCGCGTTGGCGTCGTTGGGCCGCGCTTGGGCGGCGGCCGTCAATTGTTCCGCGGCATCCACCGGGTGCCGCGACCGCTGCAAGGCCACCGCGAAATTGTAACGGGCGTTGGCGGACGCCGGGTCGAGGGCCACCGCCGATTCCCCGGCGAGCAACGCCGTGGGCATGTCGTTCCGCTCGAGGGCTGCCACCGCCAGATTGTGCTGGGCCTCGAAATGACTGGGGTCGGTCTGCACCGCCTTCCGGTAGGCGGCCATGGCGGCGTCGAGATCGTGCCGTTGGTGGGCCGCGACGCCCCGTTGGAACTCCGCGTTTGCCTCGGCCCGGTTTCCCGTGGCGGCGAGCTTCGGTCGCGCCGGTTCGTAGCGCGCGAACACCGGTTTTGCGACGGGCGGCAATTCCAGCGGGGTCACCCGGGGCAACTGCCGGGCCGGCACCGTGACCTTGGCGACCGCCACCGGGGTCGGTTTCGGCGCCGCCACCTCGGGCTTCGAGGCATCCTTCTTGAACCAGCGGACCGGGTTCCCCCAGCCCACCGGATTCACCTTCTGCCAGAATCCACGTTTGCCTTCGCCCGGACCCGATTCCGGAACGGTCGTGGTGTCGGATGAAACCACCGTGGATTCGGCCGCGGGGACCGGTGCCGCCGGCGCGGGGGGCAGGACGGCCGGCGGTGCCAACAGGGTGTCCGGCGGACGGGCCGCCGGGAGCGCCGGACCCGGCCCGGTCGGCGCGCGCTTCGCGACGTCGCGCGCCACCACGGGCGGCGGTTCGTCGTCGACCCGGACCACCTGCAACACCGGGTTCGCGGGTTCGGGAACGGGCGCGGCGACTTCCACGGCCACGGGCTTGGCCACCGCGGGGGGGACGACGACCGGATTCGTCGGCCGCAGCACGAGTGCCGGCGGCGGATTGGTGGCGACGGCCGGCGGCGGGACCGGGGTCGGCTTCGGGGTCCGCGCGACGGCGGGCGGCGCCGGGGTGCGCGGCGCTTCCACGCGCGGGGCATTGGTGGGAGCGGCGACCGTCGACGGTGGCGCGGGCCGGTTCGTGGGAGCGACGCGCGCGCCGGTCTCGTTGGCCGTGCCCCGCGCCAAGGTGGCTGGCGGCGTGTTCGTCGGGGCCGGTGGCACTTCGGGACGGACCAGCCCGAGTTTGACCTCGAGCTCGTGGACCGTCCGGCGCACCGCGTCGGCGTCGGCCGGATTCGACGCGAGGTAATCGCGGTAATGCTGGAGGGCGGCCTTCCGGTCCCCGAGGTACTGCTGCGCGGTGACGCCTAGGTTCAGGTGCGCGGACGCAAGGGTCGGATCGAGTCGGGCCGCTTGGCCGAAAGCCTGGTAGGCATCGCGATAGTGGCGGATCTGGACGCGGGCCAGGCCGAGCCGATTCCAGGCATCCGCGTCGTTGGGGTCGATTCGCAGGATGTTGCCGAAGGCGGTCTCGGCACCCGCGAACTGACGTTGGAGAACGAGGGATTGCCCGAGTCCACGCCAGGCGCCGGTGTGGCGCGCGTTGTCGGGCGAGGCGTTGAGGTACGCGCGGAAGGCGGCCTCGGCCTCGCGGCCATTGCCGAAATCGACGTGCAACTCGCCGAGGTTGTACTGAACGTCGGCGAGGTTGCGGTTGAAGTTCAGCGCGCGCAGGTAGGCCTTTTGGGCGTCGTTGAGCCTGCCGGCGGCGTGGTAGGCGAGCCCGAGATGGTTCCAGGTCTGGGCGTCCGTGGGCAGTTTCGTGGCGGCGAGTTCGAGCAGGCGGATCGCCTCGGCCGGATGGCCGGCCTGCAATTCCTGGTCGCCGCGGACCAGCGCCTCCGGGCCGGAGGGTTGGCAACCGGCGAGCAGCAGGGCCACCGTGGCCCCCACCGCGATCCGGAACGCCAGCGTGGGCCCGGCGGCGACGACCGACCGACCATCGTTGGCGACGTGCATTGGCGCCGCAGTTAACAGTCCCCCGCGGCAGCGTCAAGGTGGCGGTGCCTATTCCTCCCGCCGCCGGATCGAGAGCAACGTGACGTCGTCCTCCATCACCTTC
Organism: Verrucomicrobiota bacterium; assembly: GCA_008933025.1. Lineage (GTDB taxonomy): Bacteria > Verrucomicrobiota > Verrucomicrobiia > Limisphaerales > UBA9464 > UBA6176. Next base: position 19,785 of record WBXI01000013.1, on the reverse strand, counting down.
GTCCCGCAAAACCGTTCCAGCTCCGCGCACAGGCTGCCGTGGATCCGGTCGAGCGACGTGCCGGCGGGTTGGGCCGCGAGGAATTCGTTGAGCCGTCGCACGCCGAATTCCTCGCCGGGCTTCGCCCCCGTGGTCGGCGCCTCGGTCACGCCGTCGGTGTAGAACAGCAAGGTCTCCCCGGGCGCGAGGTCGACCACCGTGGTCGGGTACGCCGAGGTCGCACGGTCGAACCCGACCAGCGGGCCATGCCGGTGCCGGAGCGGCGCCGCCGCCCGGCCGACCCCGAATCGGATCGGGGGCGGGTGGCCGCCCGTGGCCACCACCATCCGGCCGACACCGGGTTCGACCGCGGCCAGCGCGAGCGTGACGAAGGTCATGTTCGGGTTGTCCGCCGCCACCGCGTCGTTCAATGCCCGCAACAGTTCGCCCGGATCCGCGATCGTGGTGGCAAAATGCCGCAACAGCGCCCGGACCGAAGTCAGGAACAACGCCGCCGGAATCCCTTTGCCGGCGACATCGCCCACCGCCAGCAACATCCGCCCGTCGGCCAACGCCAACCGGTCGTAGAAGTCGCCGGCCACCTCCCGCGCCGGCGCCAGCATCGCGGCGATCTCGTATCCCGCCGGCAGGCCGGTCGCCGCGAGGTCCGGCAGATACCCCTGCTGGATCTCCCGCGCGACCGCCACGTCCCGTTGCAACCGTGCCTGGTCGATCAACCGGGCATGCATCCGCCCGACCTGCAGGCTCGTCGACATCTGGATGCCGATCGTCGTCAGCAGCATGAGGTCCTCGTGGCTGAACGGCGGTCCGGGACGGAACCGGTCCGCGAACAACGCGCCGCATGGTTTCCCGTCCTCGTCCTGCAGCGGCACGCACACGAACGACTGCACGCCCATCTCGTACAGGGAATGCCCCTCGCGTTCCGCGTCCGATTGCATCGACGCCACGACGCCGATGTTTTCCGTGGTCACGCGGCGCAGCAAGGTGCGGCTGAAGGTGCGGTTCGACGCGGCCTTGCCGTCGCGCATCCGGGCGCCCGCCACCCGGGGTCCGTCCGCGGCCACGTCCACCATCAGGATGCGGTCGGCCGAGGGGAACAACCGGAAGAGATGCACCGCGAGTCGGTCGAACAAGGCTCCCGGCTCGGCCTCGCCGCCCAGGCTCCGGGTCAGGTCCATGATCGCCCGCAACCGCCGGCCCGAGGCGTCGCGGAAGATCTCGTCCGAATCCCCGCCCACCTGGGTCATGCTCAGGATCATCGGATCGGCCTCGCCCGCGGCGCCGTCGGAGAACACGAGCACGAACGGGCCGACCTGGATCTGGTCCCCGGACCGGAGCGGGACGGGTTGGAGGATCTTCAGCCCGTTCACGTGGGTGCCGTTGCTGCTGCCAAGGTCCTCGGCCAACCACCGGTCTCCCTGCCGCGCCACGCGGAGATGGCGACGGCTCACGCCGCGGTCGGCGAGCACGATGCCCAAATCCGGCGAGCGCCCGATGTCCGGGACGTTTTCCCGGAGTTCGAACGTCAGCCCCGGGTAGGGGGCGGGACCCTCGAGGACGTGGAGTGTGGCCATCGGATTGGAGTGCCGGAGCCCCGATCCCGGCGGTCGTCGCCGGGCCGTGGATCGCGTGCCCGCTACGCTGCGCCCGCGCCGACCCGAACGGCAAGTGCGCAGAGCGGGTCCGGGGATTGCCGGTGTCCTTTGCCGCGGTTGCCAACGGGGTCGGGGCGAAACCGGGCCGTCGGCACGCGAACCAGCCCGGGGTCACGGCCTCCCCGGGATGCACCGGGGATCAACGTCCCGTTCGCACCGGCCCTATTCCGCGGTCACGGCCACGACGAACGGACGGACGCCGATCTTGCCGATCACGAAGTCCAGATGGTGGATCGCCACCTCCGGCAGCGGGTTTTCCCAAGTGGATTGGTAGAGGCGGATGGTCTGGTGGGCATTGGGTTCGGGACGTTTGCCTTCCCACGCGACGATGGCTTGGCGGACTTGCTGTTTCCGGTCGGTGGCCGCCCACCAATCCTCCACGTGCTCGCCGTAAACGACGGGAAATTCCCTCGCGCTGCCGTCGGCGAAGCGGATTCGCCAACGGGCAACCTCGTCGCCCGTCTCGACACGCGGTCCGTCCACCGCTTGGAGAAAGTGCAGTCGCCGGCAGCGTCGAAGGACCGGGATGTCGGTGGCTTCGGGGAGTGGGAACGAGGCCGACGCCTGGCGTCCGTTCGCCCGGTCCGATTCGGCATGGTTCCCGGCTTCGAGCCGGACGATGCCCCGCAGATCGAAGGAGGTTTTGCCCAAAGCCTGCCATCCGCGCGGAAGCCCGGCGAATTCCCCCCGCGGCAGGATACCGAACGAATGGGTATAGAACGCCGACAGATCGAGGGCGTTGGCCGGCGTGGCGGGATCCCGCTCGGGCACCCGACGGGCCTGGATCCGGGACCGCAGGCCGGTCCACTCCGGATCCGCCGGCCGCAGCGTCTCCAACCGTGCCAAGTGGAAGGCCGCCGCCCGGACCCGGGTCAGCGAGTCGAGGTCGTCGATCTGCCCGCGGTGCCAGCGGACGACGTCGGCCGCGTCGATGGCAAAAAGGGACGGTTGGTTCGAGCGCAGGACCGCACAGAGTTCGGCCAATTCCGGGGCGGCCAACGTGTGCATGCCGCCGGCGGGATTCAGACTGCGGCCGGCCCCCAACTGGGCGAGGGCCGCCACGGCCGCGGCCGGAAGCTCGGTGGGCCGGAGATCCCACGATTGGATCCGGTTCGGCGCACTCGCCGTCACCAGTCGCGACCGGGAGGTTATGATGGCCGCATGGACGTTTCCCGCATGGCGCAGCAACGGGGTGACCGGTTCCCCGGTGGTCGCATCCCACGCCCGGACAAAGCGGTCGTCGTTGCGTGCGACGACGAAGCGTCCGTCGGGACTGAAATGAGCCACCCTGAGCGCGCCCTCTCCGAGGTTCGCCCCGGCCAGGGGCTTCCCCGTCGCCGCATCCCAGATGACCGCGGTCGGAGCGAGCCCCGCCGTGACGAGGCGACGGCCATCCGGGCTCCACTCGATCCAGAGGAGATTCCCGCCGTGCTTGAACGAAGGCACCGTCTCCCGGCCGGTCCGGGGGTCCCATAAGTGGCCGCGTTGATCCGGTCCCACCGTCGCCAGTCGGGTGCCGTCGGGACTGAAGGCGCCGAAATTCATCGCGGTCTGGATTGGCCCGATCGCCCCGGGGGTGTCAGCGGTGGAGAACAGGTGCAGGTTTTCGTCGTTGTCCAGATACGACACGCGCCGGCCGTCCCGGGAAATCGCGGCGGCCAGCGCGTAGGAAGCAGGCAGGCTGTCTTCCCGGACCAAGGCCCCGTCCGACGTCCGCCAACTCCGCAACATGCCGTCGTTCCCCAGCGTGTGGAGCAGCGAGTCGTCGTCGTTGAATTGCAGCGCCCGGACGGGATTGGCGTGATCCAGCAGGAGGTTCGACCAACCGGACCCGTCGTGCTGCCAGAGCACGACGGCGTGGTTGGCCTTCGGGGCATCGAAGACGCCCTCGGCGGTCGCCCACCGGCGGCCCCGGTGGCCGGCGACGACGAGCGCGTTCAGCGTGGCTGCCGTGGGCGGCGGCAGGATCTCTTCGACCATGGATTCGAGTCCGATCGCCACGGGCACGATCCATCCGCCGCGGATCGCTCCGACCAGAAGTTGACCGCCGTCGGCGCCGACGGCGTGGGGGAAGTATTCCGTCGGTGCGTCGGGTAGCGTGCCTTCGAGCGTGAGCGGACTTTTCCCCTCGGGCAGCCCCCCGGCAAGATCCCATAGCTTGGCCGTGCCGTCGTCGCTGGTGGTGAGCAGTCGGGTACCGTCCGGGTTGAAGGACACCGATTCCACCCATCCGAGGTGGAGCAGACGCGGGGTCAAGGGCTCGCCGGTCTCGAGGTTCCAGACCCGGGCGGTTCCATCGGCGCTGCCGGCGGCGAGGCGCAATCCGTCGGGGCCGAATGCCCAGCACCGCGCCACGCTGTTCGCGAACCGCAGCGGCGGAAGGACCGTCTCGCCGTGGCCCGGATCCCAGACGTTCAGCCAGGGATTCTTGTCGCCCGTGATCAACCGCGTCCCGGTCGATTCGTCGAATGCCAGCGCGTAGAGGGCACCGCTGATCGGCAGGGGTCTCCCGATTTCCCGTCCCCCGGCCACGTGCCAGGTCTGCACGACCGGTGGCCCGGATCCCAGACTTTCAGGGTGGGCCGGGCCTTCGTCGGTCGCCGCCGTCGCCAACCGGCGGCCGTCCGGGCTGAACACCACGCGCGTCGCTTCCCGCACCAGTCGGATCGGTTCTCCCTCCGGCTCTCCCGAGGGAATCCGCCAGACCCTCGCCGTCCGGTCGCGACCCGCGGAAGCCAACCGGGAGCCATCGCGGCTGAACGCGAGCATGGAGCAGGGCCCGGTGTGCCCATGCAGCGCCGCGAGCTGGCGTCCCGTGGCCGCATCCAGCACGTCGATCCCGAAGTCATTCCTCGCGACCGCCAGCCAGCGGCCTTCGGGACTGAAAGCGGCATGGACGGCATTCCCGACCGGCGGAAACACGGGATTCCCGGTGGCGGCGTCCAGGACTTCGGCGGACCCGCCGCCGTCCGGTTGATCGCGGGGAAAGCTCTGCTCGCCGCAGGATCGGACCGCGAGGCGCTTTCCGTCGGGCGAAAACTGGACGCTGGCGATGCGTCGGCCGGTATTCACGGGGCCGAGGCGGCGGATGCCGGAGTCGGCATCCCAAACGTTGATCTCGCCCGGGCGGGTGGCGGTGACCACGCGCCGTCCGTCCGGGCTGAACGCCCCGGAAATCACGTTCGCGTCGTGCGCGAGCACCCACAGGAGGCGCGGACCCTGCAAGATCGCCTGCCGGATGCGGATGCGGTGGACCGCCTCTTCCGCCGGCTTGTGGGCCACCAACGGCAGCGCGTCGGCGAACCACAGCAACGCGCCGGAGTCGTCGTCCGCATCCTGGAGGCGCACGCCGTTGGCGACCCGGAGTCGGACGAGTTGTTCGCGATGCTCTTCCGACAGGGAGGCGTTTGCCGAGGCGAGGCGGCTTTTCTCGTCCGCGAGGGCGCGGTTTTCCCCTGCCAGTCGGCGGGCCTCGCGGGTTTGTGCCTGCTGGTAGAAGAAGCCCGCCGCCGCCAGGACGGCCATGCCCGTGACGAACACGCCGCCCCGCCCCAGCACGCGAAGCCGACGCTCCACCGCGCGCATCCGCGCGACGGACTTGCCGCTCTGGAGCAAGGCAAGGTCGGCGTGCATTTCCGCGGCCGACGCGTAGCGCTGGCGCACGTCGGGAGCACAGGCGCGCAGGAGCACCTCGTTGAACTCGGCCAAGGCGGCGCGGTCGGGCAGTTCCGACACGCCGGTGGGCAATTCCGGGAATTGCTGGCGGTCGTGCCCGGTGCCGATCTCGTAGAGCACCTTTCCCAGACTGTAGAGGTCCGCCTGCACGGTGCCCGGCCCTTCCGGCGGCAGGTAGCCTTCGGTGCCCACGAACGACATGGTTTGTTCCGCCCGGGCGACGAGTCCGATGTCGGCCAGTTTCGGAATGCCGTTCACGAAGACGATGTTCGAGGGCTTGACGTCGCGGTGGACCAGTCCATGCCGGTGCAGGTGCTCGAGCGCCGTGGTCAACGCGAGGCCCAGTCGGATGCATTCGTCGACCGGCAACCGGCCGCGGAGCAGCAGTTCGCTGCGCAGCGAACGCGGGCTGTAACAGGCCTCGTCGCCGACGGGATTGCCGCCCATGTCGTCGGCCAACTCCATCACGTAGTAAAAGTAACCCGGCCCACGGCCCACGTGCAGGATGTTGAGTTGGCTCTCGTGCCGGCGCGACACCGGCTCGAAGCGCTGGATCCCGGCGAACTCCCGCTCGAAGGGACGATCGTCGTCGAACGCGCTCCGGCGGACGATCTTGACGGCGCGATGCAGACCCAGCGCATTCCGCGCCAGCCAGACCTCGCCATACGAGCCGCGCCCGACGCGCCGGATCAGCACGTGGTCGGGCACCAAGACCGGAGGCGCGGTTTCGTCGCCGGTCGTCGCCCCACCCGGGGTCGTGGAGGATCCCCACGGCGTCCGGAAAGAGGGCAGGGAATCGGGATGGGGCATGGGCTGGGGCGGGACGGTCAAAAGGTGCGGGGCACGCACGCCCATGGATGGAGCGGAACCGGGGTCCTCGACCGGGTGGCGCCGGGCTTCTCTCCCGAGCCGGCGGGACGATCCAGTTCCTGCACGGGGACACGTTCGCACGGCGCCGGCCTTTCTTTCACAAAAAAGGAGAAACCTCCGACGCCGCCCGCCCACCCGGTCGCGTGGTCGCCGCCGTCCGCCGGCTATCGACCGGGGCCTTCGGAGGGTGCCGGGGGGGAGGGTGCCGCGGGGCGTCCCGCCAATTGGTCGTCGACGCTCCGCGCGCGCGCCACGATCCGTTGGGAGAGACGCCGCGCCGCGGCCTCTTGCCGCTCGACGAAATCGGGACCGTAGGCCGCGAGTGTCGGCCGGAGTCGGGCCGTCAGTTCGGCGACGCGGCGGGTGAGCGTGTCCGGAAGCACCAGGTTGGTGTGCAATGTCGCCAGTTCGCCGAGATAGCGCCGGCGACCTTCCGGCAACGTCAGCACCGCCCGCGCCACCAACCCCCGCCAATGCGGCACGATCGGTGCCGACGGCGTCGAACGCTGGATCCCGAACATCTGGTCCATGCCGTGCGGCATGAAAACCATCCGGCCGGCCGCGCGATCGTGGAACACCCGGTAATTGTTCCGGTTCATCGTGTAGCCGTCCCAGTGGCAGACCAGGGTTTCGAGCGCCGCCATCCGCACGAACCGGTCCACGTCCAGCACCCGGCCCATGCGCTCCATCCGGCCCGCCGGCTCCGCCGCCGCCGCCGCCAGCAAACCCTCGAGATCCGAATGGTCGTCCGGATCGTCGCCCGAATTCACCTCGATGCCGTCGTCGATGTCCCTGCAAAAGCCGCCGTCGTACAGGTTGCCCCCGACATCGGTGAAATGGCGCCGCAGGAACGGCTTTCCCCAGCCATCGGTCATCACGAAGAGCCCGAGGTCCCGCCCGTTCACGATGGCCGTCGCGTGCGAGGCCCCGGGCACCGGGATCCCCGCCGCCGCGAACAGTTCGCGCGCGATGATCTCGCTCGCGTAGCTGGGATCCTGCGCCGAGTTGTTGAGGGAAATCTTCCGGAATCCCGCGAACTCGCGTCGCGGCATCGCCTTCGAGAAATCCAGGGTCAACGCGGGTTTCTCGTCGAAACGCCGGAAACTCCCGGCCGAACCCTTGGGATGCAGCCAGACGTTCGAATACACGGTGTGGCCGTCGTCGACGGTCGCCGCCACGCTCGGCCGTTCCATGCTTTGCCCGCCCCAACCATTCCAACGGTAGGCACGCAGGACCCCGACGTCCGCGTCCGCGATCCGGATGCGAAGCCTCGGGAAATCCGGCGGGACTTCCGAGACAGCGGGACGCACGACCAGCGGCGTCCGTTCGCGCCGCCCCCCGGGCGGCCCGCCCGGACCCCGGGGTTGCCGCGGATCGGCGGGCATCCGCGGTTCGCGGGCCAACCGTGCCTCCAGGCGCTTCTCGCGGTCGTATGCCTCGTAGTACCCCCGGAAGACCCCGTAGCGCAGGACGACGACCAGCGCGAAGAGCCCCCAGATCGTCCGCCGGACGATCCGGCGTTTCCGGGACGGGGGCAACGGCGGCGGCTTCACGCCGGAAGCCGCACCGTCCTGCCGGTGCGCGCGCTGCGGACGGCGGCGTCCACGATCTCCTGGCCGATCCGGCTGACGGGGATCGACACCGGTCCCTCGAGTGGCTCGCCGCGTTCGAGGCAGTGCAGGAGGTATTCCACCGGGTTCCGGTGCGGTGCCTTCGGGGCGGGCGCGGCCAGGGCATGCGGCCTGGGGCGGCGCCGCGTCTGCACGGTGACATGGTCGTCGTAGTCGCCGGAACTGATCGTGCCCTCGGTGCCCGCGATGACGAAGCCGCAGGTCGGTTGCGGGGGGATCGTCCACGGATCCGTGAAGGTGCCCCAGCGCGTCTCGAACTTGGAAAGGCCGTGCGCGTAACGCGCCACCACGACGGAATGTTCGTCGACTTCGAGTCCCGGGGGACGGTCGACGACCGCGGTGACCTCGAGGGGGCGACGCCCACCCTGGTACCAGGTGCCGAGCGTGGTGCCGTAGCCGAGGTAGTCGAGGAGGGATCCGCCGCCGTGGGCCCGTTTGTAGAACCACGACTTGGGCTTCTCCGCGGCGACCTGCGCGGGCGTCTTCTCGTCCTTGTCCGCGCCGTGCCAGAGCGGGCCGCGGTTGCCGCCGAAATGCCAGACGTTCAGCACCTCGCCGATGTGGCCCCCCGTGACCAGTTCGTGGGCCTTGCGGTGCGAGGCGACCCATTGCAGCGGCCAATTGACCATCAGCGTGCGGTCCCTGGGCATGGCGCGCACCATGCCGTCGGCTTCCCGGAGCGACGCGGCGAAGGGCTTCTCCACCATGATGTGGACGCCGTGGGGCGCGACCTTGCGGACCCATTCGCCGTGCCGGGACGCGGCCGGGCACAGGATGACCACGTCGGGTTTGGTCTTCTCGAGACACGCGCGGTGGTCGGCGAAGACGCGGTCGCGCGGGATGCCGAGTTTGCGCACGACTTCCGCGGTGCGGGCCGGTTGCTCGTCGGCGATCCCGACGAGTTCGACCCGGGGATGTTCGGCGGCCATGCGGAGAAGGTCGCCCATGTGGAAGTGGTCGAAGTTGATGCCGGCGACGCGCCAGATGCGGGGTTTCTTCATGATGGGGTCGCGGGCAGTTTCGGATCTCGGGCCCGATGTTTCAAGCCGCCCGTGGGGAAGTCGCGGGTGCATCCTGCCGGTGTCGCGATCGCGCCCGCCCCGGGGGTGCCGCACGGTCGGTCACGTCGGAACCCGGACGGCGCATCCGCCGGTTCCCCTCCCGCTTTCCATGCCGTCGCGAAGACCCCGGCGCGGGCCGGTGGGTGCCGCTGGCGTCGACAACACGGTCGCGATGCACCCGGGATTCGGCGGCATGGGAACCGGTGCCCGTGGACGGCACGGCTGGCGATGAATTTGTTTGGCCCTCCGGTGGTCGTGGCTAGGGTTCCTTCCACAGCTTTGCCACCGCGAATTATGATCACGCGCTTCCGCCCTCTCGGCGTCGTTCTCGCCCTGTTGTTCGTCTGGACCAGTCAGGCCGGCGATCCGCTCCGGGTCTTCATCCGGGCGGGCATCAAGACCCACGGCCCCAACCAGCACGACCATCCCCGGTTTCTCGGCGAATACACCAAACTCCTCGCCGACCGCGGCATCCAGGCCGACGGGGCCATGGAGTTCCCGACCCCGGCCCAGTTGGAGAAGACGGACGTCCTCGTGGTCTTCGCGGCCGACGGCATGAAGATCGAGGGCGCCCAGCGCGCCGACTTCGAGAAGTTCCTCCGGCGCGGCGGCGGCCTGGTCGTCCTTCACGACGGCATCGTGGCGGGGAACCAGCATGAATTCGCGAAGAAGGTGACCGGCGGCGCGTGGCGCTGGGACGGCGACCGGAAGACGAAGTGGTACGAGGGCGAGGTCGGCGAGTACGTGGTGAATCCCGACCACCCGGTGATGAAGGGACTCTCGAATTTCGATTGGAAGGACGAGATCTACTACGACCTCGACATGGCGCCGGACGCGCGGGTGTTGGCGACGAGTTTCCACAGCGTGTTCGTCATCGCCCCGCAGATCTGGACCTACGAGAAGACGTGGGACGGCGGCTCCAAACCCTACCGCTCGATCGTCAGCCTGCCGGGCCACGAGTATGCCTCGTTCCAGACCCCGCATTACCGGGCCATCCTCATGCGCGCGATCGCGTGGACGGCCCAACGCGCCGACGTCGACGAGTTCTGCCGGCCGGAAGAGTTGGCCTCCCTCCGCTATCCCGAGGGCGGTCCCATCGCCCCCGCCAAGGCCGCCGAAAAAATCGCCGTCCATCCCGAGTTCGACATCCGTTTGGTCGCTTCCGAACCGCTCGTCGAAAAGGCCATCTCCATCGACTGGGACACGAAGGGCCGCCTGTGGGTGGCCGAAACGCCGGAGTATCCGAACGGGCGGACCATCAACAAAAACGACAAACCCATCGCCGGGTGGAACGTCCGCACTCCCGGCACGACCGCCGACAAGGAGGATCGCCCGGCGCGGGACCGCATCGCGTGGCTCGAGGACACCGATGGCGACGGCGTGATGGACCGGAAGCACGTGTTTGCCGACGGACTCGAGTTGGTGACGTCGCTGGTATTCCACAAGGACGGCGTGATCGTGGCCCAGGCGCCGGACATCCTTTGGCTCCGGGACACGAACGGCGACGGCAAGTGCGACATGGTCGAGGGGAGCGAGAAGACCACGCTCTACACCGGGTTCGGCACGTTCGACACCCACGCGGTGATCAACAATTTCCGCTGGGGCATGGACGGCTGGATCTACGGCGCGGTGGGTTACAGCGCCGGTTCCCCGAAGACGCCGGCCGGGAAGGAATTCGGCCGCATCACGGCGGGCGTCATCCGGTTCCGACCCGATGGCAGCGCGGTGGAACAGTTCGCGTCCGGATCATGCAACACCTGGGGCTTTGATTTCGCGCCGGACGGCGAGGCCTTCTACACCACGGCGACGTGCGGCGAGCACTTCCTCCACGTGGTGATGCCGGAGAAGACCCTTGCGAAGGGCAACGTCGGCGGCATCCGCGCGTCATGGGTCGTGCCGGACCACCAGAAGATCGCCCCGGCGGTCCACCATACCCGGCCCGCCTACGTGCAGATCGATTGGGTCGGCTTCTTCACCGCGGCGGCGGGATGCTGCATCTACAACGGCGGCGCGTGGCCCGACCGTTACAATGGCTCCCACTTCACCTCCGAGACGACGATGAGCCTCGTCCACAACGAACTGCTGCGTCCGTTGGGCGCCACCTATGTGGCCAGCAAGGAAGCCGGCCGCGAGGACACCGAATTCGTCGCCGGCTCGGACCTCTGGTTCCGGCCGGTCCACGAACGCGTGGGGCCGGACGGCGCGTTGTACATCGTCGATTTCTACAACCAGGCGGCGATCCACAACGACACCCGCGGACCCGCGCACGGCGCGCGCAACGCGGCGACCCGTCCCGATCGCGACCACCATTTCAGCCGCGTCTGGCGCGTGCAGCACAAGCAGCCGAAGCCGCTGCCGGCATGGCGATTCGACGGCGCCTCGGCCTCGGAGCTCGTCGCCTTGCTGGGCCACCCGAACGGCTGGGTCCGCGGCACGGCGCAACGGTTGTTGACCGAGCAGGGTCCGCGCCGGGCGCCCGCGGACGCGGCCTTGGCCGCCGCGGCCGGCGGCCCGTCTCCCGCATTGGCACGCATCCACGCCCTGTGGACGCTCAGGAACCTCGGGAGCCTCGCCCCCGCCCAACTCGTGGCGGCCATCGATTCCGGCGACCCGGTCGTCGTGAAGAACGCGCTCCGCATCGTCGCCGAGGAAAAGTCGCCGGCCAAAGCGAGCGACCCCGTGGGAACTTCCGTCCGCGGCAGCGCCAGGGCGGCGACGGATCCCCGGGTCCGGATCCAAGCCCTCATGGCCGAAGGCAACCTGGTCCCGACGCCGGAACTGGCCGACGACCTCGTCGCGCTCTGGCCGTCGCTCGGGGACAAGTACCTGCAGTCGGCGGCCCTCGGCGTCGCCGCCGGGAACCCGCGGATGTTCCTCGAGGCGGCGTTCCGCGCCAAGGACCCCGCGTTCGTCGCGGACTTCGTGGGCCACGTCACCCGCTCCCTCGCGAACCGGCAGGATGCGGCCCAGGCTTCGGCCTTGGTCCGCCTGCTCGCGGCCCAGCCCGACTCGCTCGACGGCCTCAAGGAAAGCGCGATCGGGACGCTCGCGGCGGTGTTGAAGGCGGACGTCGTGCCGGCGTGGGACGCCGGTTTGCAGGCGGCCTTCGGCCGGCTTTTGAAGTCCAGCCGGCCCAGCCTTCCGGGCGCCTTGCTGCCGTTGGTCGCGCGCTGGGACAAGGGCGGCGCGCTGGCCTCCGAACTCGGGCCGGTCATCGTCCAACTCGGCACCCGGCTCGGGGATGCGTCGCTCGACGACGGGCAACGCGGCCAGGTCGCGGTGAACCTCCTGGGCGTGCGCAAGCTCGACGCCGGCGTGGTGCCCGCGGTGGCCAAACTCATCGGGTCCACTTCCTCGGTCGCGTTGCAGCGCCGGGTCATCGACGCGTTGGGCGCGACGGCCGATCCCGCCGTGGGCGGTGAATTGGTGGCGGCCTACGGGCGGGTTCCCGAGGAACTGCACGAGGCGCTCTTCGGCGCGATCGCCAAACGCGGCGACTGGTCGCTCGCGCTCGTCCAGGCCATGTCCGACGGCAAGATCACGCCCCTGCAGCTCGGGCCGGCGCTCCTGTACCGGCTGCGCACGCACGCGGACAAACCGGTGGCCGCGCGCGCCAACGAGGTCATCGACCGGCTGAAGGGGCCGGAACAAAAGGAGAAGGAGGCCTTGATCGCCCGGCTCCGGCCCGAGGTCGAGAAACCCGGCAATCCCGAGAACGGCCGGAAGGCGTTCCTCGCCAACTGCGCCGGGTGCCACCAGTTCAAGACCGACGGCCGCAACCTCGCCCCGAACCTCACCGGCATGGGAGCCCATGGCGCCGCGGAATTGCTCGTCCACGTCGTGGACCCGAACCGCTTCGTCGAGCCGAACTTCGTCGCGGTCAGCATCGAGACCAAGGACGACCTCACCTACGGCGGCATCGTGGAGCGCGAGAACAACGCGGAACTGCTGCTGCGCGATGCCGCGGGCGACTACACGATCCGCAAGGACAACATCAAATCGCGCGCCTCGACCGGCCGCTCGCTGATGCCCGAGGGTTTCGAGGCCCTGGGAGCCGACGGGCTCCGCGACCTGTTGGCCTATCTCTGTGCGGACGAGGCGCGGTACCGCATCCTCGATCTCTCCGCGGCTTTCAACGTCAACAACCAGCGCGGCATCTACGCCAGCGAGGAGGCCAAGGAGGAAAGCGTGCGTTTCAAGAAGCAGGGCACCGTGAAGGTGGGCGACGTGCCGTTCGAAGTCGTCAGCACGCGCAAGAGCCCGACGGGAAACAATCTTCTGGTGCTGAAGGGCACGGCGGGATTGGCGCCGAAGTATCCCGGCAAGGTCGAGATCAAGGTCGGGATCCCGGTGGGCCGGCTCCACTTCCTCGGCGGCGTGGGCGGCTGGGCCTATCCCTACGGCGGCGAAAGCAGCAAGGGTCTGCCCGTCGCCAAAGTGACGGTGCATTTCGCCGGCGGCGCCACCGAGGAGTTCGTGCTCCGCAACGGCGTCGAGATCGCCGATTACATCGGGCGCTTCGACGTGCCGGGTTCGCGCGAGGTGCCGGACCTCGCCAACCATGGCCGCCAGATCCGCGCCTTCACCAAGACGGTCAAGGGAACCGGCGTCGTCGAGTCGATCACGCTCGAGAGCCTCAATACCGTCGTCGCCACCACCTTCGTGGGCATCACCGCCGAAAGCCCCGGCCCGAACGGGGCCTCGCTCTCGCCCGCCGTGGCGCCGGTTCCCGCGGCCCCGCCGGTCTTCCAATGGGGACCGGGGCTCCGCACGTTGATCGTGGGCGGCGGTTCTTCCCACGACTTCCAGCGGTTCTTCAACCTCGCGGACGTGGCGACGTTGAACGGCACCGGCCGGGTCTCGGCGAACTACACCGAGGCCACCCGCGACCTCGCGGACGCGATCCGGGGCGTGGATGTCCTGTACCTCAGCAACAACAAACCGTTCGGGGACGAGGCCACGCGGGCGGCGGTGCTGGCGCACGCGGCGGCGGGCAAGGGAATGCTGATCGTGCACCCGGCGCTCTGGTACAACTGGGACAAGGATTGGCCGGCGTACAACCGCGAACTCGCGGGCGGTGGATCCCGTGGACACGACCGCTACGGCGAGTTCGAGGTGACGGTGACCGATCCCGACCATCCGCTCACCCAGGGGTTGCCGGCGAAGTTCACGCTCAGCGACGAGCTCTACTATTTCGAGCCCGATCCCAAGGGCACGCCCATCAAGGTGCTCGCGACCGCCCATTCCAAACAGCGCGACAAGACGTATCCGATGATCTTCGTCGTCCAGCATCCCAACGCGCGGATCGCGGCGATCACCCTGGGCCACGACGGCCAGGCCCACAGCCATCCCGCCTACCAACGGTTGATCAAGAACGCGCTGTTCTGGTCCGCCGGGAAGTAGGGGCGCGGCAATCCCCGCCGGCAAAGGACGGGGAACGGCGGCTGCCAGCCGGCAGCCGCCGTCGGGGGACGGCGGACGGGTCGCGGGGCCGGCGAGCGGTCGGCGGGTCCGAAGACCCGGGAGCCCGGGGCCCATCCCCCCGCGGTCAGTGGGCGGACACGACCGGCGCGGCTTCGCCGGCTTCCGGTTCCCGTTTTTCCTTCTCGAACCAGGCGTAGAGGACCGGCAGCACGACGAGCGTCAGCAGCGTCGAACTCAGGATTCCCCCGATCACGACCGTTGCCAGCGGGCGCTGGACCTCGGCCCCGGCGCCGGTGGCGATGGCGGTCGGCACGAACCCGAGCGACGCCACGAGGGCGGTCATGAGGACGGGACGCAGGCGGCTCAACGCGCCCTCGCGGACCGACTCGAGGAGACCGAGGCCTTCCTCGCGGAGCCGGTTGAAGCAACTGACCATGACGACGCCGTCGAGGACGGCGACGCCGCTGAGGGCGATGAAACCGACGGCGGCGGTGATGCTGAACGGCATGCCGCGGCACCAGAGGGCGATGACGCCGCCGGTCATGGCGAGGGGAATCCCGGAATAGACCAGCAGGGCCTGCCGCACGCTGCCGAAGGCGATGAACACGATGACGAAGATCAGCACGAGCGTCGCGGGCACGACGACGGCGAGGCGCGCGCGGGCGTCCTGGAGTCGCTGGAACTGGCCGCCGAACTCGACGATGTAGCCATCGGGCAGGGGGACTTTCTCGCGGAGGATGGACTGGGCGTTCCGCACCCAACCCTCGACGTCGCGGGTGTTGAGATTGACGAGCAGCGCGACCCGCCGCCGGCCGGCCTCGTGGCGGATCGGTTGCACGGATTGGACCGTCGTGATGTCGGCGAGGTCGCCGAGGGATGCCAGGCCGAATTCGCCGACACGGATCGGCAGTGCCTTGATCCGGGCGGTGTCGTCGCGCAGGTCGCCGCGGAGCCGGACGACGATCTCGTGGGTATGGCTCCCGTGGGCAAAGGATCCGACGGTCTCGCCGGCCAGCGCGACGGCGATGGCGTCGTTCAGCGCGCCCGAGGCGAGATTGCGCCTCGCCAGGGCGTCCCGTCGCGGCGTGATGGTGAGCATGGAGGTGCGGCCATCGGTCTCGTGCTCGATCTCCTCGTGGCCGGGCAGCGGTTCCAGCAGGGCCTTGATCTTAGCGGCGGTCGCGTCGAGCACGTCGAAATCCGGTCCGAAAACCTTGATGGAAAGGTCGGCGCGGACGCCCTCGAGCATTTCGTTGAACCGCATGGCGATGGGTTGCGAGGCGATGGCGGTCGTGTTGGTGAACGTCCCCTCGATGGCCTTGCGGATCTCGTCGACCAACGCGCCCTTGGAGATCGGGCGTCCGTCCACCTTGCGCCAACTTCCCGCCGGCGCGTAGGACAGGTAGAAGTCCGCCTCGTTGGGCGGCATGGGATCGGTCGCGACCTCGGCGGTGCCGATGCGCGCGAAGACGTTGGTGACCTCGGGAAACCGGGCTCGGACGAGTTTCTCGGTCTGGATCTGGTCGGCGATGGAGGCAGCGAGGTTCTGGCCGACGGGACGGTAGAGGGCGAAGGTGGTGGAGCCTTCGTCGAGCTGGGGGACGAATTCCGCGCCGAGGCGGAAGAACAACCCGATGCCGGCGGCGAACAGCGCGACGGCACCCGCGGCCACCGACCGGCGGTGGGCGATCCCGACGGAGAGGACGCGTCCGTAGACGCGTTGGAGGCAGCGCATGACTGCGTTTTCCTTCTCCTCGATTTTCCCGCCGAGAAAGAAGGACGCGAGGACCGGCATCAAGGTCAGCGCCAGCACCAGCGCGCCGCCCAGCGCGAGCATCACGGTCAGCGCCATCGGCCGGAACATTTTCCCCTCGACGCCGGCGAGGGCGAGGATGGGGACATAGACGATGGTGATGATGAGGACGCCGAAGAAGACGGGCGTGCCCACCTGTTTCGCGCCGGTCAGCACGATGCGGTGGCGTTCCTCGACCGTGAGCACACGGCCGAGGTGATGCTGGCGGTGGGCGAGTTGGCGGACGACGTTTTCCACGATCACCACGGCGCCGTCGATGATGAGGCCGAAGTCGACCGCCCCGAGGCTCATGAGGTTGCCGGAGATGCCGAAGCGGGCCATGCCGGTGATGGCGGCGAGGAAGGAGAGCGGGATGGCGCACGCGACGATGAGGGCGGCCCGCGCGTTGCCGAAGAGGAACAACAGGACCGCGACCACCAGGATCGCGCCCTCGAACAGGTTCCGTTTCACGGTGGCGACCGTCCGGTCGACGAGATTGGAGCGGTCGTATTGCACGCGGACCTCGATGCCGCGTGGCAACCGGGAGCGGAGTTCGTCCATGCGCAGCCCGATGCGGTGGGCCACGATGCGGCTGTTCTCGCCCATGAGCATCATCACGGTGCCGAGGACGGACTCGGCGCCGTTTTCCGTGGCGGCCCCGGTGCGGTGCATCGAGTCGATGCGGACGACGGCGAGGTCGCGCACGCGGAGGGGACGGACACCGGCGGCGAATTTCACGGGCAGGTCGGCGATCTCGTCGAGCGTGGTGGGCTTCGTGGCGGCGCGGACGACGAGTTGCTCGCCGCCCCGCTGGATGATGCCGCCGCCGGCGTTGTCGGTGTTGCGCGCGATGACGGCGGCGAGTTCGGCGAAGGTGAGGTTGGCCTCGCGAAGACGGTCGGGGTCGGGTTGGACGACGATCTGGCGGGTGAACCCCCCGATCGAATTGATCTCGGCGACGCCCGGGGTGGCGCGGAGGAAAGGCTTGGCGACGTACTCCTGGGTTTCCTGGAGTTCGAGCAACCGGGTGAAGGCGTCCGGCGGGCGGTTGGTGGCGTCGTCCCGCCATGCCAGCGTGTAGTAGAAGATCTCGCCCAGACCGGTGGTGATCGGCGCCAGCCCCGGTTCGGCGCCCGGCGGAAGGCTTTGGCGCACGGTCTGGATCCGTTCGGCCACCAGTTGGCGGCAGCGGTAGATGTCGACGCCGTCCTCGAACTGCAGGGTGATCTGCGAGAGCCCGAACTTGGTGAGGGAGCGCATCTCGGACAATTGCGGGAGACCGGCGAGTTCCTGTTCCAGGACGCGGGTCACCAGCATCTCCGCCTCTTCCGGGGCCAGGGCGCGGACCTCGGTGTTGATCTGGACCTGCGGTTGGGTGATGTCGGGGACGGCGTCGATGGGCAGTTCGCGCGCCGACCAGATGCCGATGCCCAGGAGGCCCGCGACGGCCAAGAGGACGACGGTCCGTTGGCGCAGGGAGAATTCGAGGATGCGTTCGATCATGGGCGCGGGGGCTGGGCGTTCGCGGGGCCGATCACGTTCAGGCCGGTGGCCTGTTCCAATTCCACGGCCGCCGCGAGGGCGGCACGCCGCGTGTCGAGCAGGGCTTCGACGGCGTCGAGGTACTGCTTCTGCAACTCGACGTAGGTCGTGGCCGGCACGGCGCCGAGCCGGTAATGACGGTCGGCAAGCTCGGCGGCCCCGGCGAAATGGCCGACGGCGTCG
Source organism: Verrucomicrobiota bacterium (assembly GCA_008933025.1). GTDB lineage: Bacteria > Verrucomicrobiota > Verrucomicrobiia > Limisphaerales > UBA9464 > UBA6176. The sequence continues at coordinate 1,952 of WBXI01000013.1, read as the reverse complement.
GAACGCCAGTTCGCCAGTTCCGCGAGATGCGAATCATAGCCGCGGGCCGCCGTCACCACGCGGCGCTCGACTTCGCGCCGCGACGTCTCGAGCAGGGCCGCGGCCTGTTGGCGCCGGGCTTCGGCGGCGGCGACGTTGGAGTCGCGGTTGCGCCAGAGGGGCAGGGGAAAGGAAAGCCCGATGCCGATGCTCTGGTCGAGGCTGCTCCCTTCCTGGCGGGCGAACGACGGACCGACCTGGAAGGCCGGCCAGCGTTCGTTGCGCGCGAGGTCCACGCGGAATCCCTGCTGGGCCAGTTCCGCCGCGCGGGTCCGCAATTCGAAATTGTTGGTGTTCGCCGCGGCCATCAGGTCGGCAAGGGCCGGCCGCGCGGGCAAGGAGGGCTCGACGGGCGCCACGGCCAGCGACGCGTCCAGCGCGGCACCCCGCAGCAGGTTCAACTCGACGCGTTCCGCCGTCGCCGTCCGTTCGAAATCGGCGGCGCGCCGACGCATCGTGAGTTCCGTGGCCTCGAGGATGCGGACTTCCAGTTGGGGCGCGATGCCTGCCGGATCGCGCTGGACCAACACGTCCCGCAACGCGCGGAACCGGTCGGCGACGCCGCGGGCGACCCGCGCTTTCTCCTCGGCGCCGGACAGTCCAAGCGCCGTTTCGCGGACCTTGCCCGCCAATTCCCGTCGGAACGCGCCGAGGCCCAGGGTGGCGAGCGCCACGTCCTGGTTGGCGATCGCCTTGCGCAACGACAGCCGCCCCGGCCATTCGAAGGTCTGCCGGATGCTGGCCGACCACAGGGCTCCCTCGCCCGCCAGCGAATGGTCGAGGTTCTTGCTGCGGATCTGGCCGCCCTGCAGATCGACGGAGGGTGGGGCCAGACGGGCCGCGGTCTTGGTTTCGGCCCGCGCGGCCTCGAGTTGGGCGGTGTAGTAGCCCAGCTCGGCGTTGTGGGACAGGGCCTCGGCGACGAGGGAATCCGGCGTGGCCGGCGCCGGATCCGCGGCAACGGTGGCCAGGGCAAGGCCGGCGATCAGGGACAATCGAAAGAGCAGTGAGTTCATGGACGGGGACAATCGGTGGATACGGACGGTGGGATCCGACGGGAAACGACCCGGGAATCCGCGGGCGGGGGCGATCCGGAAAACCGGTGGGGATGGAAGCCCCGGACCCTCAGCAACGCAGCACGTGCGTGCGGGCCACCCGGACGGAGAAAGCGGTCGTGAAGCGCGAACGGTCCGGTCCCGCGTTCGGAGGACCGGAAGGCATCGCCGGGGCCCAGGCCGTCGGGAGGTACGCGACGGGCCCGGAAGCAACCCCGGGCTCCCGGATCCGGCCGGGTGCATCGAGACGGGCGACGATGCCGCCGCCCGGGCCGAGTTCGATGACGTGATCCGGGGCCGCCGGGGAGGTCGGTTCGGCGAATGCCGTCAGGGCGGAACCGAGAAGTTGGTGGGGCCGGTCCGGGCGATGCTGGCCATCGTGGCTGAGGACGACGCGGATGCCGCGGGTGCCGGCCTCGATACGGACCCGATGGCCGCCGTCCCAGAGGGCAAGGGCCGTCGTGAACAGCGTCGCGAGCCAACCCAGACCGGCAAGGTACGCCGCCAATCCGAACGCGGCGACGCACCGGACCCATGGGGCCGGCCGTAGAGCGTGGGACTGCGCGGACATCGACGGCGACCTTACAGGGGCATGCCGTCGTCGCAACTTCGGGTTTCGTGGGGCCCTTCGGTGGGTTGGGAACATCGCGACCCCGCTTTCGAAACTGGGCGTGGCAACGGGGTTGGTCGGGCCCTGTCGCACAGCGGGGTGGGCGTCGCTGACGCTCCTACCCCCCGCACTCCGACGGCGCTCCGCGCGGGGAACCGCTCGGCGTGTCTTCCGCGCGCAGCGCCTTCGGACTGCGGTGGCAAGGCCTTCGGAAGGCCGCGACACCGCTGATATGGCCTCTTTCTTGT